>DATBIP010000126.1:0-4827 GCA_036556885.1 Nitrosopumilaceae archaeon | reverse complement strand
AATTTATGAAAATTTTTCCATCCAAAATGAATTGGAAGTATTGATAGAACAAACTAATCTAGGAATGCATCTTCAAACAGAAATTCTTGTTCAAGTAATATTATCTGTTGTTGCTGTAGGAGTTAGTATTTTTGTTTTTTTCTATGCACATTCATTCTCTAAACCCATAATTGAAGCTGCAAAAATTGCTAAAAAAATTAGTGAAGGAAATCTCAATGTTAAAGTAGAAAAATCGAATTCAAGTAAAGAAATCAATGAACTTACCACTTCTTTAGAAAAAATGGTTACAAATATTAGACAATTAGTAAATAATGTCAATTTAACTGCACATAAAGTTGCTCGTGATGCTCGCGATTCTGCTGCAGCATCTGAGGAGTTAAACTCTAGTGTTGAAGAGGTATCTACCACCGTTCAACAAATTGCAACTGGTTCTCAATCACAAGCATCTGAACTTGCAGAAGCTAAAACAATTGTAGACAGTGTCATGGACACACATTCAAAGGAAGGTAATACTGCTTCTGATAAAATGTCACGTATAATTGAAATTACAAATGAATCTTCAAATAAAATAAAAAATTTAGCAGAAAAGAGTCAAAAAATTACTTTAGTAGTTGAAGTGATTAGAGAAATTTCAGAAAAAACTAATCTGCTTGCATTAAATGCAGCAATTGAAGCAGCTCGTGCAGGAGAATATGGGAGAGGTTTTGCAGTAGTTGCAGATGAAGTAAGAAGACTTGCCGAAGGTTCTGCTAAATCATTAGAAGAAATTGATGAATTAATTGGACAAATTCAAGAAGATATCAAAAGTACAGTAAGAAATATTGATAATAGCAAAACCGAAATTGAAGACGGGCGCAAGGTTGTAGATTCTTCACTTAAAGCTCTCTCTAAAATTGGATACAAAGTTCAAGAAGTTGCGGCTGTAGCAGAACAGAATGCTTTTGCTACTGACCAAGCATACGCTGCAGTTGAGCAACAAACCACAGCTACACAAGAAATCTCTTCTTCTAATCAAAATATTGCCTTATTGGCCGAAAAACTTGCCAATATGGTCAGTGCTTTCCAAATACCAATGTCTCAATCTCCTTTATCTAGCAAGTCAAAATCAAGCAATATCAATGATGAACTAAAAAAAGGAAAATCAAAAGAAGATAATTCACAAAATACTGATTTTTCAAGTGAATTTGAGCAAGCTACAACTACCGAAACTGAAGTGGAGGAAAAAATTGAAACTTGAAACTATTCCTCCTGACTCTTTCCAAGTCATTACATTTAGTTTAGTTAACGAATCAAATAAAAAAAAAGAACATTATGCTGTTCCAATAGAACAAGTTAGAGAAATTCGTAATTTCACAGAAATTACAACTGTTCCAAAAGCAAAAGAGTATGTTAAAGGAATTATGAATCTTAGAGGACTAATTATCCCTGTAATTGATATTAAGAAAAGATTAGGATTTGGTGAAGTTGATGATCTAAATAAAATAAAATATAAAATAATAATTGCCGATGTCAGAGATTCCATTTATGGTTTACTAGTTGACAAAGTAGAACATGTTATACACATATCTCCAAAAGACATAGAACCAATACCATCAGATTCATTTGAATCGCATCATTACATTAAAGGAATTGTAAAAATTCAAGGCCTTCTTGTTGTACTTTTAGATATAATTGCGCTCTTTGAAGACCCGCAAGAAAATTCTAATGAAATAATTGAATCACAAATTGATATTCATACCAATAATGAAAGCTCTGAAAAAAATTTAAAACCAGATGAAATTGATGATGACGTCCCAGAAGAACTTAAAGAAGTTTTTAGAGAGGATGCAAAAATAAATTCTTCTCTGGAGGAATCTGTTTGATAATGAATTTCATAATTGACAAGAAACTCAATCATGAATTTTCAAAACAATCATGGTGAGAAAATAAATGATGACAAAATCTGTTGAAGATCAAATCGATGTTTGGATAGTAAATGATTCTCAATACATGACTAAACTTCTAAGCGATCTAGTCTCAAAAAATAATATCAAAGTTACTAATACCGCACGAGATGGGGCTGAGGCTCTACGAAAACTAGGTATGGCAAAACCAGATGTAATTTTATTAGATCTTGAAATGCCAACAATGGATGGACTTACATTCATAGAAGAGGTTGTAAAACAGGATAAACTCGTACCAATAATTGTGGTTAGTAGTTTCTCTCAAGAAGGAGCCAAGCTAGTTTTAGATGCATTAGAAAATGGTGCATTAGATTTTGTTCCTATATCTACAACTAATCCAGATCAAATTTCAGAACTTAAAGATAGTCTGATATCAAAAATTGAAATCGCAGCACAGTCTGAACCTCAACACCTTATTGTAAAAAATATTCAAAAATTAAAGCCACGTAAAAAAGTTATTTCTGCGCCTAATGCAGCTTCTAGAATAGTAATTATAGGATCATCTACTGGTGGTCCAAATACAGTTCAATCCATAATTTCTGCCCTCCCCTCAGATTTACCTGCAGCAATTTTAGTAGTCCAACATATGCCAAAAGAATTCACAGGTCCATTTGCACTCAGATTAGATGAAACTTGTGATCTTCCTGTAAAAGAAGCAGAGGATGGTGATGTTATCAAAGAGGGAACTGTCATAGTTGCCAAAGGTGGCTATCACATGATTGTTGAACCAAATATGAGAATTAAATTGCTTGATGGACCAAAAAGATTTGGTGTAAAACCTGCTGTCAATATGACAATGGTATCTGCATCTGAAATCTGTGGCTCAAATACGATTGGAGTTTTACTTACTGGAATGGGACACGATGGTGCATTTGGAATGAAAACTATCAAAAAAAGAGGGGGTAAGACCATTGCTCAAGATAGCGCTTCCTCAGTAGTTTATGGCATGCCAAAAGCCGCAGTAGATCTACATGCAGTGGACAAATTATTGCCAACAAGTAAAATCCCAAAAACAATTCAAGAAGAGGTGGAGAAACTTGTCAGAAACTAATTATCGAGAAATGTATCTTTCAGAGGCATTAGAACACATTGACATAATGAACCAAGCTTTACTAAAGTTAGAAGAAAATCCAGATGTAAAAGAACATTTAGATCTAATCTTTCGCTCTGCTCATACTATTAAAGGCATGGCAGCTACAATGGGATATGAACAGACAAAAGAGTTGTGTAAGAATATTGAAAATATTTTTGATGAATTAAGAAAAAAACAATCAACACTTACACCAAATCTTGCAAGCGCTCTCTTCAAATGTATTGATGCTCTTCAACAGATGATCAATGATGAAAATAAAAAAATTAATTTAGGTTTGTACCTTTCCATGCTTAATCATCCTGATGAAACTCACCTTGAAGAAAATGTTGAATCAATGACTCCAACTCAATTACCTACAATACGAGTAAAAATGTCAGAACTTGATTCTCTAGTAAATCTAGTAGGAGAATTAATAATATCAAAAATGAAATTAGAAAATTCCATCAAAGAAGAAGGTGCTCTTAAATCCTATACCTCATTAATGGATTTAGGCAGACTAATCACAGATTTACAATATCAATCTCTAAAACTTAGATTGGTTCCAATGGATACAATTTTTAGACGATTTGAGAGAGTTGTGCGAGATACTTCACAAAGATTAGAAAAAAAAATCCAATTGCATATGGAAGGTGCAAAAATTGAACTTGATAGAACGGTATTAGATTCAATTACAGAACCGCTCTTACACATACTACGAAATTGTGTAGATCATGGAATAGAAACCTCTTCTGAAAGAAGTTCATTTAACAAACCTGAAACAGGAAATATCAGATTAACAGCCTATCGAGCAGGAGAACATGTTGCCATAAAAATTGAAGATGATGGTAGAGGCATCGATCTTGAAAGACTAAAAGCTAAAGCAGTTGAAAAGGGAATTATTACACTCGAAGAGTCATATGAAATTTCTGATGACAAAGCAATTGATCTATTAGGTACCCCTGGACTTTCTACTGCAAAAAGTGTTACTGATATTTCTGGCAGAGGCGTAGGAATGGATGTCGTAATTAATAAAGTACATGCAGTTGGAGGTGACTTACAAATTACAACTAAGAAAGGACAAGGAACAACAATGATCTTAATGATCCCACTTAGTGTATCAATCATTGGTGGATTATTAGTAAATGTTTCAAACGAAAAATTTGTTCTTCCTCTATCTAATATAACAACCACTATCAAAGTTAAAAAAAATGAAATAAAAAGTGTGCATGGAGTCGAAGTCATTGAAAATCAAGATAAAATTATTCCAATAATTAGAATATCAGATATACTTGAACTGAAACAAAATAATCAAACAAATTCTAATGATATTACAATAATCATTGTTGATAAGGGGGGTAAACCTTACGGACTAGTTGTAGATTCATTTGAACATAAACAAGAAATTGTAATTAAAAAATTTAGTAATACCTCAGATTCTGAGAACTCTTTTTCAAATGCTACTATTTTACCTGATGGTAAAGTAGCTCTAATTCTTGATCCAGGAATGATAATTTAGGAGAATAAAATGGACAAATCACTAGATCTAAAGCCGAAAGAAGTAAATGATTTTACTAAAATTATCAATGAGTATATTGCAGCTCAAACTTCATCATCTCTTGCAACCTTACTTGTAGAACCAATTACTTACAAAGTTATGATTCTAGATAGAAGGTATTTCAATACCCAAAAAATTGGCCTTGGTTCTGATGAAATACCCATGTGTGGTGTGAGACTAAGGGGTAAAGGAGATATCCACATTGAGATTTGCTATGCAATCAAAATGAAATATGGTGAAATGATTGCTGCAAAACT
>DATBIP010000125.1:0-5283 GCA_036556885.1 Nitrosopumilaceae archaeon | reverse complement strand
GTGTTATAGTAACTATCACCTCATCTACTAATCCTAGTTTAATAAATTCCCAATTAACCGTACCACCTCCCTCCACAAGAAGAGTTTTAATTTTTTTCTTAGAAAGTGCTTTCAAAAGATTTTTTATATTCACTTTATTTTCTCCTGTTACTATTATCTCAAGTGAATGTTTTTTTAGATTGGAAATATTTTCTCTAGATGCTTTTTTTGAAACAGCTAATAATGTTGGAATTTTTTTACATGTCTTAATAATTTCAGATTTAGGATGAATTTCAGCCTTAGAATCTAAAATTACACGTAAAGGGTTTTTTCCTTTTGTATATCGAACTGAAAGCATTGGATCATCTCTTTTTACTGTATTAGAACCGACCAAAATTGCATCAACTTTAGAGCGTAATTTATGAATTCTAACTTTATCTTGTTTAGAAGATAACTTAGAATCACCTTTTTTTGTGGCTATTTTTCCATCTAATGTCATTGCAGCACTCAAAATTACTTTTGGCCTAGATTTTGCCATGAACAATTTTACCTCCTATCATTACCGCTTTAATTGAAGATTCGCTTGCTCTTTGTACAATTGAAGCATGTGGGTTATGCATTGGTTCTAAATCAATAGCATGTTTATCAATGAATATACAGTCAGCATTTTTACTTATTTCTATCACACCGATATTTTTTTGTAAAATTTTTTCTGCATTTACAGTTGCCATCTTTAGAATTTGTTTGGGTTCAATTCTTTTTCGATTCAAGCCCATTGTGACTTTCCAAAGATAATCCATTTCACGAAAAATATCAGGAGAATTTATCATTACATTGTCTGTACCAATTGCAATATTACAACCAGCTTTTATCATATTTTCGACATTTGGAATACCTTCCGCTAATGCTGCATTTGCACGCGGACAAATTACAATGCCTTTTGTCTTTTTAGCAACTTGATGGAGATCTCTTGGTGAAGCATAAGTCATATGCACTAAAAAATGTGGTTTTAGTAACATGGCACGTTGAGTCTCAGTCATTTTAGTTAAATTTTTTGAAAGATTGGAACTCTGGATTGTTTCTTGAGAATGAATTGCTCTTAATTTTTTAATTTTAGAATAATATTTTAGTACAGAGCTACTGTTTTCATTTGGTCCACTAATCCCTAGTCCATCACAGCTTTTTAAAAGAGTTTCAAGTTCAGCTTTTTTTGAATTAGGAAATGAGATATTTTTTTTAATTTGTTTGTGATTCTGATAATATTCTAGTCTTCCAAGTATTATGCTTCTTATTGGAAGAGAAGAGAGTATTTTTTTGATTAGTAGTATTCCATCTAATCCACCTTCTCTAAAATCAACAAATGTTGTAATACCATTTTTTATCATTGAAAGGCATGTATTTTTCATAAAATTTGCAAGATGTGATGGATTTGATTCATTCAGAATTTTTTGTTTAACACCAAAAAGTGGGTGAATTTTTTGATTAACAGTACTGTTTAATGAAATATCTTTTGCAATAGAATCACCTATATGAGTATGTGAATTAATTAATCCTGGAATTATTAATAGTCCTTCACAGTCAATTGATTCTTCGTTTAAGTTTGGTTTCAAGTTTTGTTTTATTTGTCTAAAAATTTCTCCTGAAATTTTGAGATCGGTAGAAGAAACATAAGTTAATTCTTTGCCGTAAAGAATACTAGCGTTTTTTAAAAGCATGATGTTTCTAAAATCTCAGGTTTATCTTTTCCAGAATCGCGTATTTCTCTAATTTTATCAAGTGATTCTGTGGCTAGCTTTGCAGCTTCACGTGAAGTTTTTCCAATACCAATTCCACAGTTAAGTAACAAACCTAGATCTTTTTTTGTTAGCTCAATGAATTTCCTTGCAATTTCCTTTGCATCATCATCGCTTGCAACTACCATAAAATTATCTCCTCCCATGAAGAATGCCATTGATTTTCTGTCTAAGAAGAATTCGGACATTGATGAATAAAGTTTAAACATTGTAGAAGATACTTCATATGGAGATTGTGTTTTTCGTTTTGATGTTAAATCATCTACATCAAAATGCATAATGGTTACCTTCTGTTCATCTTGTCCATTGACGAAACCATAGATATTATGTTCCTTGTTTAGAATTACTGAAGATTTTTTGCCCTCATAAGCTTTCAGATTTGCATCAAATGGAGTCTGAGCGAATCCAATAGACATTGATAGATTAAGATCAAATTCTTTAGCTAGTTTTTTTTGAATAATGATATGATCATCAAGGGTTAACTGATTGGTTACAACAAATAATTCATCAGATCTGTTTAAAAATGCTAAGCAGTTTTTCTCTGAAAATAATTGTTGAACTTGTTTGTACAAAGAAGCTTGTAAAATTTGAAGTTTATATTCTCTGTCACTACCTAAAGTTAGAGTCCAAGGCCCGTAATCATTTATTTTGACGATTGTTAGTTGAATCAATTTATCTAATTTTTGCTAATTCCTCAAAAATTTTCAATACTGCTTCTACCGCCCTCTCTGAAACGGGTCTAATTCGTGCGTATGCTTGTCTTTCGCCCATTCCAGGTCCGGTAATTCCTAATGATACTGGTTTTTGGTATTTTAAAGAAAGTTTTGTAATACGGGTTGCAGTAGCATTTGCAATTAGTTCATCATGTTTTGTTTGGCCTTTAATTACAGCTCCAAGTGTTACAACCCCATCGACTTCTTTTTTTTCAAGTAATCTATCTATAATTAATGGCATATCAAAAACTCCAGGAACCTTACAAGTAAATATAACATTTAATTTTAGAGATTTCGCTTTTTCTAAAGCTACTTCAACCATTCTAGATGTCACTTTGTCATTAAATTCCGAGGCCACAATTGCAATATTCAAAATTAATGCACCTTGGCGTATTCTAACAATTCTTTGCCATCAATAAATGGGATGGCATTTTGTTTAGCATACTTTTTTGCTTTTTCTACTGAAAGGGCAGAATATGTTTCTGCATCCATCATTTCACAAATAGCAGAAACTGGATTTAATTTAGCAAGCTTTGCCAAATAAATAGACATTTCAGTATGTCCCCGTCTATTAGAAAGTAAACCGTTTGCTGCAATCAGTATAGGGACATGTCCAGGTGTTTTAAATGAAGATATGAACTTGTTTTGTTGATTATCAGCCTTGTTGAGATTTGCCATTTCACGAATAGTGAGTGCTCTATCTCTATCAGTAATTCCTGTATAAGTTTGATAATGATTAATTGAGATTGAAAAAGTTGGATGATCACCATATGGAGCTAATCCCATAATCATTTCTTTAGATTTTGAATCAAAATGAACAGAACTAGCTAAAATGTCATGCATATAATTAAGACCGAGTTCTTTTCCAAGAGAATAATCTATTGCAAGACATATCAATCCACCTGCATGCTGTCTCATACGTGCTATATGTTCTGGAGTAACAAACTCTGCAGCTACTACCATATCAATTTCATTTTCTCGACCACTTGAATCATGAAGTAATACAAATTCGCCTCGTCTAAGGGAGGACAATGCATCATCAAGTGACATAACAAAAAGTAATTTTATCTAATTATATAGTTTACTCGAAAATTAGTAATTACCAATAAAGTAGTAATAGATTAGGTTTGTTTTAGAATATATTTTCCTAGAATGTCAGTTTCAATATTAACCTTGTCGCCTGGTTTTTTGGATTGAAAATTTGTCACTTTGACAGTATGTGGAATTAAACAAACTGATGCCATGTTTTTTGTAACATCAACTACTGTCAAACTAATTCCATCAACTGCAATTGAACCTTTCTCAACAACAAACTTTGCTAATTTTTTTGGAACTTCAAACCACACTTTAACTTCTTTGGGTTTTTTTTCAATTTTTTTTATTATGGCAACCCCATCTACATGTCCTAACACAAAGTGTCCCTCCATTCTAGCACCAACCTTTAAGCTACGCTCAATATTTACTATGGAACCTTTTTTTAGATTTCCAAGATCAGTTTTTTTTATTGTTTCATCAATCATTTCAAAATCACATTTATTTTTTGAGATTTTTGTAACCGATAGGCATACTCCATTTAATGCTACACTCTGTCCTACTTTAAGCCCTTTAGCATGCGCGCCCAGATCTATTGTCATTTGATAGGCACTACGATTTTTAGTATCTTGATTAATTTTTTCTACCACACCTAGACCTTCAACAATTCCAGTAAACATAGATCTGTCTAATCTAATTCTGTATAAAAAGCCTCAATTTCATGTTGAAGATTTTTACATTAGAAAATTAATTCGATTAGTATCTTGAGTTCAGGTACAAAACTTATGGAAAAGATTCTTTATGGAATTGCTAAACAATGGATAGCTGGTGAAACAATAGATGATGCATTAAAATCTGTAAGAGAGGCATATAAGAAAGGCAGACATGCAATTGTAAATAAATTAGGAGAATATCATAAATCCAGGTCACAAATCATTAACACAGTAAAAGAATATCAATTAATTTCGTCATCATTTAGAAAATGGAAAGTAAGAGGAGCTATATCTGTAAAACCTACACAGATAGGATTGTTAATTAGCAGAAAAGAATGTTTAAAAAATTTCGAAAAAATAATATCAACAGCTTCATCTACACATACCTTTGTTTGGATTGATATGGAATCGGCAGAACACACAGATGAGACTATAGAAATCTATTACGAGCTCTTTGCAAGATATGAAAGATTAGGTTTAGCCCTCCAGGCTAATCTAAAAAGAACAAAAAATGACCTAATTGATTTAATCGAGCATGGAGCAAAAATTCGACTTGTAAAAGGCGCATATAATGAAAATAGTAAGGTTTCCTACAAATCAAAAAATAAAGTGGATGAAAGCTATCTAAATTTAATGGAATTACTTTTCAAAAAAGGAAATGAGTTTGGTATTGCAACTCATGATTCAAATATGATTAATCATGCTATACGTCTTTCAAAAAAATTTCAAAGAAAATTTGAATTTCAGATGCTAAAAGGAATTAGAGATGAGTTAAAGCCTGACCTAGTCAAAAAAGGATTTGTGGTGTCAGACTATATTCCCTATGGAACAAATTGGCTTCCTTATTCAATACGTCGAGTAAAAGAAAGAAAACGTAACATCTTACTTCTAGGTAGTTCATTTATTCAATCGCATCGAGTTTGAGTTTGGGCTCGCATGAATTGTTGTAAATAGTTTTCACCGCCAGCTCCTTTACCAGTTGTTCCAGAATGTTTCCAACCTACAAATGGTTGACTACGTACCAATGCAGCTGTCGTTGCACTAGCTGCTCTA
>DATBIP010000124.1:0-22306 GCA_036556885.1 Nitrosopumilaceae archaeon | reverse complement strand
CAGGTAAGTTCTGGTGATTCACCATTTGAAAGGAAATTTGGTGATGTTAAGTTCCTTGACGCATATTTTGGTACTGATAAAGAAAAGATTGAAGTTAATCCAGGCGACAAAAATGTACCTTTTACAATTGTAATTGCAAATGTAGGAACACAGGATATTACAGGGGTTAAAGGACAACTTTCATTACCTTTGGGTTTCTCTCCAACAAGTGGTTCTGGCCCATTAATTGAGGCTGATTTTGACTCTACCGCACTTGCAGGTGAAATTTTTAAAATTACCTTCTTTGTTGATATCAGTGATCAGGCTGAAATTCAACAGTATCCTGGTTCAGCAAAAATTGATTATTCTAGACTTAGAGAATCGGGACTAAGAAATGCATTTTTTGATTTTAATTTCAAAGTAACTGGTAAAAGTGTTATCAATATGAGAGCTTTAGATCCATTTCTTTATTCACTAAAACAGAATCATGTTATAATTGAAATATCAAATGATGGCACAGCACCTATTTCAGGTGTTGACGTTGAATTACAAAATGCACAGACTACTATATCATCAACTGAACAGTCAGTAACTAAAATAGAAAATGTTGTAATTTTGGATAGCAATTGGGAAGTTGGCCAAATTGCTGCTGGTACAACAAAATCACTTGAATTCGATGTTTATGTACCAAGTTCTATGGGCTCACAAACTCTTCGTGCTCCGATGCAAATAACATATTTTAATGCACATGGAGACCAACATACCTTATCACGAATTGTTGATTTTTACGTTAAAGGATTAATCGATGTCTCTATTTACGATGTAGATGTTATTGACTTATCTGGAAAACCAACAATTATTGGTGAAATTATTAATGAAGGAAACGAGGATGCATTATTTGGTTTTGTAACTCTAGAACCATTAGGTGATTCAAATATAAAAAAAACTACTCAATATATTGATGAAATTGAACTTGATTCTCCTGTTCCATTTAATATCCCAGTTGAATTTGATGGTGAACCCAAATACGGTGAACATGATATACGAATTACTGTAAGATACAAAGACTCCTTAAGAGATGAAACTTTTAAAACATATGATACGACAGTTTTCATTCCTGAAATAAAGAAAGATGTTAATGAATCTAGTTTTGATCTTATGGCCTATTCTCAATTCATTATTCTAGGAATAATTGCAATAATTGGTGTAGTCTCATTTTCTCAAATTAAGAAGAGAAAAAATGAATCTACCAAAACTAACTAATTCAAATTCTTCTTAAAATTATAGAAAGATTATATTCAATACAAGAAGTTTCAGAATATGGATAAAGAAGACATTGAAGTTCCAAAAGAATTACGCCAATTTATGTTAGATGATGCTGAGGAAACCTCTCTTGGCCAAAAAAATGATGCAATCAAACAATATCGATATGGAAATTTGCATATACGTGAATACGATGATAAATTCTTGGTTCATATGGATAAAATCGATCCTAGGAAAGATCCTCTTGCACATTTAGTTTTAGATGCACCAGAAATACTAGTTGGCATAGCCTCTGCTGCAATTGGTGGAGCTAAAATCGCTTCTTACATTTACAAAAATCAAAAGAACCCAATTTATGCAAAACAATCTTCTACACTATTTGGATTAATTGGTTCACTAGTTTTTGGATATCTAGGTTATTCCATTTCTAAGAGGATCAAAAACCATCGATGAATGCTTAATGTCTACTTTACGAACTATCAAAGTAATTTTTAAAATTTTACCAATAATTCTAGCATTAAGAAAAGATAGAAGAGAATGGATAAAGACTGAAGGTAAAAATATTGATGAAGAAAAATATAGGAAAAACGCTAAAAGAATTCTTAACACCTTCATCTCTTTAGGTCCTGTCTATATCAAACTGGGTCAATGGTTATCATCACGAGCTGACATACTTCCACAACCATACTTAGAAGAGCTTGCAAAACTACAAGACGACGTTCCGGCTGCACCCTTTGAAAAAATCAAACCAATAATTGAAAAAGAATTAGGACCAATTAACCAAAAATTTGATTCAATTGATCAAAATGCAATATCTGGAGCCTCTTTAGGACAGGTATATAGTGCCAAAATAAATGGGCAAGCAGTTGTTGTAAAAGTTAAACGACCTGATATTGAAAGAACAGTCGAAGAGGATCTAAAAGTTCTAAAAAAAATTCTACCAGTCATTCTAAAATTTGTTGATCCTAATCTTAGATTCACTGCTAATGGAATGTTAGCACAATTTATTGAAACAATACATGAAGAAATGGATTATACTCTTGAATCTTCCAATCTAAAAAAAATCAAAAAAAACATCAGTCACTATGAAAATGTTATAGTTCCTTCAGTCTATGATGATTATTCCTCAAAAAATGTTCTTACTATGGAATATGTTCCAGGCATAAAAATTACAAATGTAGAGGCATTAGATGCCAAAGGAATTGACCGTCAAAAGTTAGTAATTGATGTCCATAAAGTCTTTTTTACAATGTTACTTCGAAATTCGATTTTTCATGCTGATCCACATCCGGGTAACATTTCAGTAGCAGATGACGGCTCTCTAATTCTTTATGATTATGGAATGGTAGGTAGGTTAGACAATGAAACTAGATTACGATTAATTAGGCTGTATCTAGCTTTAGTGGAAAAAGATCCTCCAAGAACTGTAAACGCAATGAATGACCTCGGAATGTTAATGCCTGATTTCAATCGTTCCGTAATCGAGAGAGCAATAGAGATGACAATTAGTGGAATGCATGGAAGAAAACCAAGTGAAATGGAGGTCAAAGCTTTACTAGAGCTTGCAAACAAAACAATGAGCAGATTTCCTTTTATGCTTCCCAAGAATCTTGCTCTCTACATGAGAATGACCTCAATCATTGAAGGAATTTACAAGACTCACAAAGTCGATTTTAAATTTGTAAATGTTCTCAAAAAAATACTTGAAGAGGAAAATCTAATCAAAGACGCTTACATTGAAGAGCTAAAGTATTCATTTAACAGATTTGCAAAATCCATCGATGCAACTATATCCATTGCACCAGAATTAAAAAAATTCCTTGATGAAAATAGATCTCTTCAACTTAACGCCAAACCAAAATCAAATATTTTACTTTCAGGAAGCATTCTATCTTCATCCGTTTTTGTTGGATCAGCATTTCTTTTCTCAACCAATGAAATGATAGGAATAGCTGGCATGATAGGTTCATTAATTATAATGGGAATTTCTGTTATATTTAGAAAAAATAGTTAATCAATAGAAATTGATTTACCACTAGTTGTTATAGGAAATTGAATTGTAAGTACGCCATCTGCATATTTTGCAGAGTTTACTTTTTCTTCACCTTCTTTTATCTTGACTGGCAATCTGATTTTTTTATCTATGATATTTGGTCTTTGATTGCAAATTATTTCATCTTTTTTTCTAATGTCAACTTTTTTTTCTGCTTTAATGGATAGAATATTTCCATGAATCGTTAATTTAATATCCTCTTTTTTAAAACCAGGAATGTCAATTGTTAAGACTAGTGTATTATTTTCCAGATGCATATCTACTGGAGGAAGTACAAACTCATAAAATTCCCTTGATTTATTGCCAATTTCCCGAATAACTTCTTTTTCCATATGTCTTGCAAAACCCATTTTTTTAAAATGATTGAATTTGGTTATAAATTTTGATAGATTTTTAATTGCTCAAATTTACATGATTACATCTATGATTATTGTAATTGAAGGAGGGGATCAAGCAGGAAAAAAAACACAATCAGCACTATTAGAAAAGGCATTAAGATTAAGAAAATTAAAAACTAAAATCTTCAGTTTTCCTGATTATTCTACACCAATAGGTAAAGAAATTAAAAAATACCTTAGTGATAAACGTAAATTTTCACCTCAGGTAATTCATTGTCTATTAGCAGCTAATAGATGGGAAAAACTAGATGAAATCAAAAAAGCAATAAAAAATAATTCTATTATAATTATGAATCGTTACTACCAATCAAATTTGGTATATGGTTTAGTAAATGGATTAGATACTGATTGGTTAGAGAATCTAGATTCAGGTCTTCCTAAATCAGATATTGTGATAGTTTTAGATGTTAATCCAAAAGAATCATTTCATCGTAAAAAATCTAAAAGAGATAAATTCGAAAAAAATAAAATCTTTTCACAAAAAGTTTCTAACACATACCGTATAATAGCAAAGAAAAAAAATTGGAAACTTGTTGATGCATCACGTTCAAAAGAAGATGTTCATAAATCTATAATTAAATTAATTTTAAACAAATTATCACTATGAAACAAAAACACCTTGACATAATAGATCCTATTCATGGCTTTGTTAGAGCATTAGGTACAGAAATTAAAATAATTGATCATCCGATTTTTCAACGCCTGCGAAGAATTAAACAGCTTTCTGGAGCACATTTAACATATCCCGGTGCGCAACATACAAGATTTGAACACTCCCTAGGTGTAATGCACATTGCTAGTCAAACTGCTCAAGCTTTAGAAGAAAAAGGAATATTCGATGCTGATGACATAGCAAATATCAGAATAGCAGCACTATTGCATGATATAGGACATGGACCATTCTCCCATCTTTTTGAAGAGGTTGTTCAAAGAAAAAGAAAAAGCTCACATGAACTATTAGGTAGAGATTTAATTTTAAAAACAGACATTGGTGATCTTATTTCAGAATCCGGTTTTAATAAAAAATTTATTACAAGTCTTGCATTTGGTGATTCTAAACTTCAATTTATGAATGAAATAATATCAGGTGCATTAAGTGCTGATATGATGGACTATTTACTCCGAGATGGATATTTTACTGGGGCAGAACATGCAAAAATAGATCATAAAAGAATTACCCAGTCTCTAGACGTATACAAGAAAAAACTTGCCTTAGAAAAATCAGCTCTATATTCATTTGAATCTATGATGCACTCTAGATATCAAATGTTCAAAGCTGTCTATTTTCATAAAACCGTCCGTTCTGCTGAGGTGATGTTATTAGAATCAATTCGTTTGGCCTATGACGAATTAGGTCTTTCTTCAATGAGTTTAGATGATTACATAGAACTCACTGATGATTCCATGCTAGCAAAGTTAGTTTCATTGCCTACTCATACTTCAGAATTGAAACGTGCCCAGAAATTTGCCAAAGACTATCAAAATCGTGAGCTTTTCAAATGCGTTTTTGAAAGAATCCTTACTAAAAAAGATCAAATTTCTAATTTGAAAATATCTCAATTAAAAAATGAGCTCTCAAAAAAATCTAAAATTGATGGAAATGAAATTTTTGTAGATAGTTCCATTACTCCTTCGATTCCCTTATCTCCTTCAAAAAAAGAATCAAAATCCTTGATCTTAATATCAAGATATAATAACAAAATTTCTGCTAAAGAGATTCCAATATCTCAACTTCCCTTGGTTTCAACAATGTCAGGTTTCATGAATATACTTCGAGTTTATACTCTGCGTAAAAATAGAAAAAAAGTTGAAATTGCTGCAAAATCAATCCTTGGTGGCTAAAAGTCTTGAGAAGAAGAATTGTAATCAAATTATCTGGTAATGTCTTTGGAATGAATAATACAAAATTATTAAAAGATTATGCCGCATTTTTCGTAAAAATTAGCAAAGTATGTCAGCCAATCATTATAGCAGGTGGAGGAAATATCGCTAGACACTACATTTCACATGCCAGATCCTCTGGAGCAGACGAATCCACGTTAGATGAATTAGGAATAGAGGTTTCTAGATTGAACGCTAAACTTCTAATTTACGCCCTCAAAAATAGAGCATATCCTCACCCACCTACCACACTACAAGAGGTAAGACACGCTGTTGACAGTGGTCAAATTGTTATTGCTGGAGGATTACATCCAGGTCAAAGTACTAATGGAACTGCAGCACTAATTGCAGAAAAGGTCAATGCTTCAGAATTTTTGAACGCGACAGATGTTGATGGAATCTATGATTCAGATCCAAACAAAAACAAAAGGGCAAAAAAATTCAAACGAATCGAACTGAAGAAACTTCGTAGTTTACTTGTTCATCAGGATTCTATTGCAGGCGGCTACGACCTTATGGATATAGTCGCATTAAAGGTGATAGAACGCTCAAAAATTAAGACTCGTGTCCTCAAAGCCGATATAAAAAATTTAGACAAGGCGATAAAAGGCAATGCTATTGGAACAGAAATAATACTCTGATAGCTATCAACTATCATTTTTAATCGTAGGATAACTTTGTGTCCAAATCTCAACATTTTTTCCATTATATTCTAAAATCCCAACATCTCTTGCTTTTTTAAAAATCTTGAAAGCCTCCACTTTTTCAAGAGCTTTTGATTGTGCTTTAGTAAAACCATCTTCATCAACTAGAATCGTTACATATCCATCTTCCGTATGAATAACTGCTACATAGATTTCTTCTCCAACTGGGAAAAATTTTCCATCTTTTTTTTTCGTAGTTATAGTTAACATTGCAAATCCAGCCAGATCAAAAAGAATCATTTGTGCTTTTGCTGCCCTTTCCTTTCCAATTTTTACCGCTTGGAAATATTGCATATTTTTCTTTTTACTTTATCACTATAAGCATTTTTTGTTATTATACACTCAACATTTAAGATATGTAAAAATAAAATGAATTAATTGAATCCTAAGTTTGTTATAGGTGGTGTTGTTGCTTCATTTGTAATAATTATTGCAATCATAGGATTTTCTGGGACATCTATTATTAATGACATCCATATCGGAAATACTGTACCTACATCAGAGGTTACAAGAGAAGTTTTACCTATTGTTATTGAATTAGAAGATATTTCGATTTTAGAGGTAAATGAGAGAGCTGCAACTATAGGAGTAGAATTTAAAATTTCTAATCCAAATTATAAATCGATTATTCTTAATTCTATTAAATATGAAATATATGAAAACAATGTTAGAATTAAGACCAGTCAAATAGGTGAGAGTCCAACAGGAATGGTTGCTAGCTCAAATTACTTTACTATATTAAGTGAGACACCAACTATCCTCAAGGATAAAATCACTATACAAAATACTGGAAATCTTCCTGAATTATGGGATGCATTAACAAGTAATACCCCAGTATGGAAAATTATAGGAGAAGCCTCTTTCAATCTTAGCTCCATGACAGCTGGGGGCGAGAACCAAATTACCTTTGAATTCCCATAGTCTTCTGATAGATCAAAGTTCGTTCAGGCTGAACAGACATTAGGTTTTCTAGTAATTTTCTCAAAAAATACTAGTGGTTTCATAAATGACTAAACTGGTTGGCTCTTATTCTATAAGAAACTTAATTCAGAGTACAGAATATCTACTAGAATTAACTCAATCTTTAAGTGATGAAATTGATAGACTAGAAAAAACTAGAGAAGAGGTAAAACAACAACAGAGTGAAGCCACTCAGCAAGGGCTTTTGGTAAAAAAAATGGCAACCTACATGAGTGATGAACTTGAAAGAATGGAGATTATAGACTCCCAAGACAGAAAAATCTCCTCAGAATCTCCAGTAATATCAAAAAATCTAGAAAAACTTTCAATGACTGAAACTAAGCTACGAGTATTACGTGGAAAGTTAACCGAATTTATTGATGGCGATGACGTAGAATCATTAAAAGCATCTGATACTTCATTATCCATCGAATTAAAACAATACGAATCATTTTTGCTTACACTTACAACCTTATTAAATGAAAAAATAGCTAGCCTCGAAAAGATTGTTAGTCGAATTAAGGCAGAAAAGAGAGAATCTGAGCAACAAAAACTTCTTTTAAAAGAAATGATTGAACTATTCAATGATGAAATAGTAGATCTTGAAGTAACTCTCAAAGAATTGAAAGAACAATCTTAACATTTTAGGAACAAAAGTATGTATCATAAAAATAAAAAATTATGATTATTTGTTTAAAATAAAAAAAGTTGGGCAAAGTTATATATGTTCCAAGAACTTGCTTTTTCCAAATGGCAGAAGCAAGCATGGCAGTCTATGGTTCAGCAATAGGAGTTGCAATTGCATTAGCAGTTGTAACATTTGCTCTTCGTGGAAAAGGGCATCATGAGCCCTTAGAGTAGTTACATTAACTACTTACTCATTCTTTTTACTAGATTTCTTTAGGCCAAAAAGATCTTGAATATTGATTTGTTTTCCAATCTTTTGTGTGATATAACATCTTTGATAATATTGACAAGATGAGCATTCACTTGATGGCTCTAAAATGGGGACTTTTTTTTCTACAAGTAATTCATTTAGAACCCTAACCCGCCTAACCATTTCTTCAAACATCTTGTTGTCCTTACTGAGAGAAAATGATGACTCTCTTCCATCTGGTGTCATGTAAACTACCACTCCTTCAACTTTTTTGAATATCCACATGCATGCATTTAGGAATAGGAGATCAGAAGAATATGGATTCTCTGGAATATCTAAAGTAGACCTAAAAATAATAACTGCATCATCAACAATTATGTCTGCTTTTCCTCTCAGTTTAATATCCTCAATTAGAAATTCTCCTTCTTTACCTCCATATTCCATTTTTTGAAGCAAACCACTTAACAAATTATTAAAACTGGTTCTTTCTAGCTCAATAGGATCTATTCTATCATAATACGATCTCCTTAAGCATCTAACAACTTCATGAAGGTAAATTATCTTGTTTTCTTTAGGATCGATCTTTGGTTCAAGATCTTTGCCTATGGATTCAATTGCATTTTTAATTAGTTGTCTATAGTCTCTATCTCCCATCATATCAGTTCAGCTTCAATACTTCACCTTAAGTTATTACGCCTGTAATTTCACGAGCCATTTTGAGATCCTACCTGAGAAAGCTAAAGTTGCAAAGTGTACCCCAAATCCAATAATTGCCCCCGCAATAAGATTTCCAGTACCATAGAATATTCCAAGAAAAATTGCTAATGCAGGAATAGCAAATATTATCGCAAGAATGGAACTTTTCCAAAGAATTTTTGATAAAGTAACTGGAGACTCGTTTGGGTTTTTTTTATCCAAATTGATCATAATTATTTAGTTCAAGAATTTTTTGTTATAAATGTAATGCCAAATTTTTAATCAGCTTGACAATGAAGGTATTTCAAATAAAATTACTAGTAAGATCTCAAGAAAATTTTATGTATGTTTTTTAGCCTTGCCTCAAAATGAACTGCATTAAGGATTCCTTTGAATATTCTATACCATGTTCCTCTTCAGAATGCTTTCCATAGGCAGAAATAACTTTCGCTACATCTGGATCTTCAGCTATGAATTCACACTCAAAACCATAATCCCTACATCTGAGTCTGGGCATTTATTGGTAATGGCTGGGGGGGAGGTTATAACTTTTAGCTTTGATCAAACTTTGTAAAACTAGGAAATCTACTCATCAATAATTATTTTTGACATTGTGATTTGTGGCGGAATTTTTTGTTCTATTGCAAAAGCAATTGAGCTAAGATTTCTTACTTCATAAGAAGTAAGTATTGTAATTCCAACACTTGTAGCTGTACTAAACATTCTAGTGAATGTATTTTTTGCACCTTTGTAAATTGCCATTTCAAACGCTCTCTCAAATTCTGAAATAGCATCAATATCATTTTCTGACTGTGGTAACAAATCTTTGTACGGAGAATTTGTTAGCTCATTTAATGCATCTTTTACTGATTCAGATGCTACCATTCTACCAAGTAGATCTTTAGGTGCACCTGAAGTTGAAGATACAAGTAAATCCTGAATCTGTTGTTCATCTAATCCCCAAAATTTTCCTCTAAGAATACTCATTAAATTGTAAAAATCTATATTCATTCCTACAGGGCGAGCTAAATCTTTATCTCCAGAAATTCTTAAAGCTGCACTAAGCTGATGAATTAATATCTTATCAAAATATGTGTCAAATATTTGGATATTCTTTTTGTCATTGTAAATGGCAACTGCTTTAGCAATGTCTTCCCCAAAAATGGTACTACTTAGGCTAGAAACAGTTTCTTCAAGATCTTTTGCAACTAACGCTTTTAATACAATATCTCTTTGTTTGATTAGCTCCTCAGCATGTAAATTAAGTCTAGGTTCAATTTCTTCTTGAGATTTCTTAAGAACTCTTCCTTTTAGAATTAATTTAAGATTGGATATGATAAACTTTAGATAAAATGCTTCTAAGACCTTTGAACCCCCTCCTGTTTTCGATATAGAATAATGAATATCCGCTAGATGACTCCTTAAAGCAGATTCTATTTTCTCTGACGTGAAGGGTTTGGAAATTTTTGATACAGCATCTGCATAGTTTGTATTTTTTATTCTTGTCATTAACTCATCAAGATCTCTTGATTCTGCTAAAGTCTGGAATTCACTTTTTGGGAGTAGTCTTCCTCTCTTGCTGTATGATTTTACAGCTGCAAAAACCTTCTGTGAACCGCCAGAACCCATTTTAATAATTTATTTTTGCTTGTGATTTTAATGTTTGCTGGAATAACCATTCCTACAAGTTTTTTTTAAAATGATTTTTCAACTTATGCTTTCAAGGAAACTAATTGTTTTTTCCTTTTCTATCTTGGAAAAATCTGAAAAAGCCCCTAAGAATTCCCTTTGTATCAGAATAGACTGATCAGAAATTTTTTTCAATTTGGATATACTAAAAGGAAGTAATTTTTCTAACCTTCCATCGCAAAACGCTTTTGAGTACTTTTCAAATAATGAATAAGTAAATCTAGGAGCAACATAAGACAGTTTTTGTAAAATTTCTTGAAACTCCTTTTCTTCTACATGGATTTGTGAGAAAAACTGCTTCAAAATCTCCTCCCTGCCTACTATTTCATTAAGAGATAATGATATGAGTAAACCTTCTTGAGTAAGCTCGTAGTATGGAACTCCTTTTTCTTGCAATGCTTTAGGACCTCGCTTAAGTGGCAACCTTCCTGCCTCTCTAACTAGTCCTAGAGGAATTAAAATTTCATCAAGATCACGGAAAATTCCTGAATAGATATTTTTCCATACAATTCCATTTTCTTCAGCAATTCTTTGTGAAATTGCAGTTCTAGTTCTTGTGGCTGAATTTGTCGCAGTAGCTAAATGAGAAATAATTGATCTTTGTCTTAATGCTTCTCCAGTTAGCTCCTCTTTTTTTGTCTTAAACGTTTCAAAAATCGATAATTTAGGAATTGATGTTGTTTTCATTTTTGCCTCTATCTCGTGACCAAATTTGTAATTGGAATAAAATTTGCCTTAATTACTATATAACATGATTTCATCATTCTATGTTAATATGTTGAAATACTAAAATATAATAATTTACATTCTTGTTATATAATACATCTCAAAGGTTAAATAAGATTCCAAATTTTCCCTTTATAATGAATTCTAGAAACCACAAGTATGCTCTATTACTTGTGGCCGCAGTCGCTGTAACGGCAATCGGTGCAATGTCACAAGCATTTGCACAACAGGTTACCGATGGCATGGACGGGTACGTAGCAGGAACAAGTGGAATCTATACTGGTAATCCCAACGAATGTTGGTATGATGATGGTGAAGGTGGCATGCTTCCCTGTAAAATTGATACAGGTGATACAGCATGGGTCTTGACCGCAACAACACTAGTATTGTTCATGACTCCAGGTGTTGCCTTCTTCTACGGAGGATTGGCAAGATCAAAGAACGCAGTTAGCGTTATCGGAATGACATTCATTGTCATTGGTTTGATATCTGTTCAATGGGTAATGTGGGGATATACTCTCGCATTTGGACCCAATGACCAAGAATCAAACAAGTTCATGGGAGCCTTGGATTATGTTGGATTCAACAAAGTTTCTCACTATGCTCCACTAGGTGCCTTAGGTAATTGTGCTGATACATGGTCTGCTGCATATCAAATGAACGCCTTCCAAGAAGGTGAAGTATGTAGCGTAACATGGCCAGGAACAGTTCCTCATCAGTTGTTTGCTATGTTCCAAGCAACATTCGCAATTATTACTCCATCCTTAATCATTGGAGGATTAATTGATAGAATGAAGTTTAGTGCATTAGTAATCTTCATACTTCTATGGGCAACCTTCGTTTATGATCCAGTAGCACACTGGGTTTGGGGCGGAGGATACATAGGAAAGATGGACTTGAATCCTGATCTATCACCAGCCTTTGGACTTGACTTTGCCGGCGGTACTGTCGTACACATCACATCTGGATTCTCAGCACTCGCTGCAGCTTTAGTTCTGGGCAGACGACTAGGATATGGAAAGGTTCCAATGGAACCACACAATGTACCAATGGTAGTACTAGGTGCTTCTATTCTCTGGTTCGGCTGGTTTGGATTTAATGCAGGAAGTGAAGTGATGGTCGATGGAATTACTGTCAGCGCCTGGGTAGTAACAAATACTGCAACAGGTATGGCTTCTGTTACTTGGTTACTGATGTCTTGGGCTCATACAGGAAAGCCTAGCATTATCGGTGCCGCTTCAGGTGCAGTAGCAGGACTTGTAGCAATTACACCAGCATCTGGTTGGGTAGGACCTATGGCAGCATTTATCATAGGAATTGCAGCAGGTACAATTTGTTACGGTTGTGTGGCATTCAAGAATGCACGAAAATGGGACGACGCACTCGATGTATGGGGAGTACATGGAATGGGTGGTCTTACAGGTGCAATCTTAACTGGAACACTAGCTAGTCCTCACATATGGGACACTGGTGCTGGTATTGGTGCCTGGACTGGAACTCCAGAAGGTTATGAGCAACAAGCAATCAATATCATTGGTGCAATAATGACCTTATCCTATGCTTTTGGTGTTACAATTGTAATACTAAAGATAATGGATGCAGTTTGGCCAGGTGGAATCCGAGTTACTCCAAAAGAAGAGGAGATTGGACTCGATTTAGCACAACACGGCGAAAGAGCATACGTAAACGAATAAAATCAAAACACACCTTTTTCTTTTTTATTTTCTTCATTACAAGCTAAATGAATTTACATTCCCTTGTATTACATGAATTGTGTTAATCACTACAACTGAACTTGAAAAAATTCTCAGTAATCCAGATTTACTTTTGATAGATGCAAGATCTTTCAAAGAATATTCTCAAGGGCATATACCAGGAGCTATAAATCTAGATCTTTTTGCATTTCATTGGATTGATACTTCAAAACAGGGCATAGAGGCCTTTAACAATCAAGCACAGAAAATTCTATCCTTTGTCGGAATTACTAATGAAAAAAAAGTCATTTTTTATGATCAATTCTCAGGAATGTTGGCAGCACGAGGTGTCTGGTTGTTGATGTATTTTTCTCATCCTCAAGTTTTCATGCTTGATGGAGGAATACAAAAATGGCAAAATGAAGATTTCCCTCTAGAAACTCATTCAAATCAATACAATCCATCAAAATTTTCAGGTAAAATTAACACAGACGTTATCGCAGGATTTGAATTCATTAAAGAAAATCTATATCAGCTTAAAATCATTGATGCACGCTCCAAAGAAGAATATTCTGGTAGTATTGTGAGAGCAGCACGTGGAGGTCATATTCCAAATTCGATTAATATTGATTGGAATTATAACATTACAGATAATGGAACAATGAAAACTGATAAGGAACTTTCTAAATTATACAACATTCCAAAAGATGCTCCAATTGTAACTTACTGCCAAGGTGCATATAGAGCAGCAAACACATTTTTTACATTAAAAAAAATCGGTTTCAAAAATGTCAAAGTATATCTAGGTTCATGGGGAGAATGGGGAAATAATTTAGATTTACCTGTAGAATCTAATAAGCAAAAAATTAATGGCTGATTTGAATTAATGCAAAAACTGCAAAACCTGCCATAATGAGGGCCGGCACAAGAGTAATCATAAATTCTTTTGACATAATTTTTCTATAACCCACATAGTATTAATCGTTGATATTAATACACAGAAAATTTTATTATTTTTTATTCTTCCAGGAAAATGAATTATAAACCATTTCAGGGACTAATTGTTTGAAGGGTTGAGAACCGCCTTCATACCACTTTGTAAAGTATTCGTACAAGTGAAGCCTTAGTGACTGTATGTACACAATTAATCCTTCAATCATCATTATTCCAAGTTGTCCGCCTACAATTAACACAAGTGCACTAGGAGCATCTAATCCTCCCATCGATTTAAAGGCATTATTTACTGTAAGTAAAAGTGCAGCATGTACTAACAACATTATACCTATTCGAGCATAGCTTATTGTATGTGAAAGACACTCTACAGTTTTTCCTAGTAACACCTCCATGATTACACTTACCATATCTCCTCCTTGTTCGGGATGTTTTTTGTTATGTAATATCCCACCGATTATCATCAATACTACACATCCTATTACAACAAACACAGCAATTCTAACAACTAGCCAAACAACTGCCCATTCACCTACAAGAACAGTAATCCATGGAACTGGTTCTGTATGAATTTTGGAATACATATTCATTACATCATAACCTGAGCCAATTGCTCCCATCATTACCGCAAATACTCCTAACCACATGAACAGATTGGGTATTGCTTCAAAGTACATTGTAATTTTATTACCTGTTCTCCAAAAATTATGAATACGTAAGATAAAGGCCCATCCTAGATGAATTACTCCAAGAAAGATAGATACCTTGAGAATCATAATTACCTGATCAAATGTAAGCTCTGCTACACTTATTGCTCCTACCATCCATGATATTGAATGAAGCGCACCTCCTTCATGTAGCATGGATTCAAATGCTGCAAAATGTTCTAGGTGAAAACCAAATGCTTCACCTTGGAATAATCCTGCAACGGCGCCAGCAGCACCTGACATTGCTAACAACATTCCCCATCTCGATAATGTTCCTTGTCCTTTGAATTTGAATAACAGACCAAGACCCATTAACAACAATCCATGTCCCATGTCAGCAAACATTATTCCATAAAATATAGGCCACATCAACGCAATCATCCAAGTTGGATCAAACTCTCCTCGTCTTGGAATTCCTTGGCTATCAGTGATTACCTCGTATGTTTTGACCCATTTTGGATTTTGTATATGGACAGGAAGATTTGCAAGTATTTCAGAATCCTTGATCTCCTCAGTTATTGACATCCATTGATTTGTAATTTCTTTGAACTTTTTTTCCATTTTTTTTGGAATATACCCTTGTATCACTGCAAATCGTTTTGTTCCACCTGGTTTACGTAGAGTTTCAAGAACATCTTTGGCTACCATAGCTGTTTCATGTAAAGCAAGAATCTCTGCACGAATCTTCTTAGTTATTACTGCAAGTTCTTTTGAAACAGACTTTTGTTTTTCTTTAAGCTCTTTAATTTTTGATTCTGCTAATGTATAAGCTTCACTTGGTATCTGTGGAAAACCTTGAGGAATCGTGAAAGGATTTGTATTAAGAGCTCGCATAACTTTTAAAACTTTGTCTGAATCTTTTGCGTCACTAATTATTATCAAGGCAGATTTATCTTTTGATTCTAAATCATATTTGTAAATTGTAATACCTTCTAAAGAGCGAGCAATCTCGCCATAGTCAACTGAATTAATGACAAAAAGATTAGTGTAAAAATATTTCATTAATCCAAAATTGCCAAGATCAATATTGAGCTTGCTAACTACTTCAAGTGTTTCTTTTAAATTAGTATATTCATCTAGAGATCTTTTTGTGTCAGCACTTTCTATTAACACTTTAGCAGCCTTTGAAATGATATCAGGAGTTTTTTTCTCCAATTCATTAATCATATTCTCAATTTCATCTAACTCAAATTTTCTTTTTTTAATTACAGTTCCTTTAAAAAGAATTTCCATTATTCCAACTCGAAGAGGAATTTTTAACCCCTTTACTACTTCATCTACAGATTGGTACATTTTTTGTGCTCTTAATAATAAATCATCAATTTCTGGAGTGATAGTTTCGTTTTCGGCCTCAATTTTATGAAACCACTTGAATTCAGCCAGACGTGAAATAGCTGCAGGTGAATCTGTTCTGGGCAGAATTATATTTCCCACCAAAAGTTCAGTAACAGCCAATAGTAACAAGCGGCCTAGATGACGTTTTAAAATCTTTCTGAGGGTTAAGTACTTGAATTAAACTTGGTCATGTTTGAGAATTTTTTTTCAATATTTCCCAAACATTAAAATCCGATATCAATAAAACGGCCAACGTTGAATTCTGACCCAAAATTAGAAAAGACCATTGATAAGATTCTAAATCAAACAGAAATAGAAGCCATGTCTAGTCTGAAAAAATCTTTTGAAGAATCACTTGAAACTCTATCAAAATCACAACCATCTCTAGAACAGGAATATGATAGAATAATAGATGAAGGAAAAAAAGAAGCTGAAAAAATTGAAAAACAAATAATTGGAAGCTCAGACTTAGAATCACGAAATAAACAAATTTTACTAATCGAAGATTCTGTTCAAAAAGTTTTGGAAAAAGCAATACAAAAAATTGGTTCAGCTAATCGTGATTCTAATTATTCAAAATTAATGTCACGCTTACTTGAAGAGTCAACAAATGCTCTTGGAACTAGCGATGTTATTGTTTATGTAAATTCTAAAGATAAAGACGTTGTTAAACCATTATTAGCTAAATTTTCTGGTGCAGAGCTTTCACAGGATACAATTGATTGTCTTGGTGGTGTTGAGATAAAATCAAAGGATGGTTCTATGACATTTAACAATACTATTGATGCAACAATTGATCGCATGAAGCCTTTAATAAGGAAAGAGATAGCAAAAAAATTCGGAATAGGTAATTGAGATGGTAGCACAGGGTAGAATAGTTTGGGTAAGTGGGCCTGCAGTTAAAGCAGACGGCATGTCAGAAGCAAAGATGTATGAAACCGTATCTGTTGGAGATGCCAAACTAATTGGTGAAGTAATTCGTTTAACAGGCGATGTTGCATTTATTCAAGTCTACGAATCAACAAGTGGTCTTAAACCCGGAGAGCCTGTAATTGGAACTGGAAATCCACTTAGTGTTTTACTTGGTCCTGGTATTATTGGTCAAATTTATGACGGCATTCAAAGACCATTAAAAGAGCTTTCTAAAAAATCAGGCTCATTTATTGGACGAGGTATTACAACTACGCCAGTTGACATGACTAAAAAATATCACTTCATACCTACTGTTAATGTAGGAGATGAAGTACAAGCTGGAGATATTATTGGAACTGTAAAAGAAACCGACTTGATTGATCATAAGATTATGGTACCACCAGATCATCCAGGTGGAAAAATTACAAAAATTGTCAGTGAAGGAGATTATGATTTAGAAACAGAGATGGCAACAGCAGAGAAAGGTGGTAAATCAACCATCCTCAAAATGTATCACAAGTGGCCTGTACGAAAACCACGTCCTTACCAAAAAAGATACGACCCAACAATTCCATTATTAACAGGTCAACGAGTAATTGATACGTTTTTCCCACTAGCAAAGGGTGGAACTGGCTCAATTCCTGGAGCATTTGGAACTGGTAAAACAGTTACACTCCACCAAATAGCAAAGTGGGCAGATTCTCAAGTTGTCGTTTACATTGGTTGTGGCGAACGTGGAAATGAAATGACTGAAGTCTTAGTCGAATTTCCAGAACTAAAAGATCCTCGTACTGGCAAACCATTGATGGAAAGAACCGTACTTGTTGCAAATACTAGTAACATGCCTGTAGCAGCAAGAGAAGCTAGCATCTACACTGGAGTTACAATTGCTGAATATTATCGAGATATGGGAATGGATGTTGTTTTGGTAGCAGACTCTACAAGCAGATGGGCAGAAGCACTTCGAGAAATGAGTGGAAGACTAGAAGAAATGCCTGCAGAAGAGGGATATCCATCATATCTTGCATCAAGATTAGCAGAATTTTATGAAAGAGCTGGACGAATAAGAGCAAAAGGAAGTCCAGAACGAGACGGTTCTGTAAGTCTAGTAGGAGCAGTTTCTCCATCAGGTGGAGATTTTACAGAACCTGTAACTACTCATACAATGAGATTTATCAAAACATTTTGGGCATTAGATGCAAAACTAGCTTATTCAAGACATTATCCTTCAATTAACTGGATGAATAGTTACTCAGGTTATTTGGCCGATGTTGCCAAATGGTGGAGTGAAAATGTTAGTGATGAATGGTTTAACTTAAGAAGTGAAACCTATGGGGTTTTACAAAGAGAAGACACACTAAAAGAAATTGTTAGATTATTAGGTCCTGAAGCATTGCCTGACGAAGAAAAATTAATTCTTGAAGTAGCTAGGATGATAAAAATTGGAATATTACAACAAAACTCCTTTGATGAAGTCGATACTTATTGCAGTCCAGAAAAACAATTTAAATTAATGAAATTAATGGTTGACTTTTACAAAGATGGACAACAAGCCCTAAAAGATGGCGCATCACTTGTTGATATCCGTGCAATGTCAGTAATTGGTACTTTACTCAAAGCTAGGATGGAAGTTAAGGACAATGAGATGGATAAATTAGATCAAATAGGACAAATCATGAAAGAACAATTCAAGAGTATCACTGGAGTTAAGGTTTCAAATTGAGTAAACAAGGTGGAGTTCAATACAATAAGATAGCAGAAATTAAGGGTCCATTAGTAATAGTTGACGATGTAGCAAACGCTGCATTTGATGAACTAGTTGAAATCCAAACATCTGATGGTGAAAAAAGATTAGGTAAAGTTCTAGAGGTTGGAAATGGTAAAGCAATTGTTCAGGTTTTTGAAGGTACAACTGGATTATCTGTTGCAGGAACTCAAGCTAAATTTGTTGGAAAAGTAATGGAGCTTCCCGTCTCTGAACAGTTACTTGGAAGAGTATTTGATGGATTAGGACGTCCAAAAGACGGACTACCCGATCCCATAGCTGACAAATTTTTAGACATCAATGGTGAACCAATGAATCCTGAACAACGTGAATATCCTCGAGACTTTATTCAAACAGGTGTTTCAGTAATTGATGGAATGTTAACTCTAGTAAGAGGTCAGAAACTTCCAATATTTTCAGGCTCTGGCATGTCTCACAATATTCTTGCAGCACAAATTGCTCGTCAAGCCGCAGTAGTTGGAACAAGCGATGAGTTTGCAGTAGTTTTTGCTGCTATTGGTGTACAGTATAGCGAATCTGAATATTTTAGAAGAAGTCTTGAAGAATCTGGTGCTTTGAAAAGAAGTGTGTTATTCCTTAATCTTGCCGACGATCCCGCCATTGAGAGAATTATTACACCAAGAGTTGCACTCACTGCAGCAGAATATCTTGCATATGACCTTGGCATGCATGTGCTTGTAATTCTCACCGACATGACAAATTATGCTGAAGCACTAAGAGAAATTAGTGCAGCAAGAGAGGAAGTTCCAGGAAGAAAAGGATATCCAGGATATTTGTATACAGATCTTTCAACAATATATGAAAGAGCAGGACGATTACATGGAAAGAAAGGAAGTGTTACACAAATGCCAATTTTGTCAATGCCGTCTGATGATATTACGCATCCAATTCCTGATCTTACTGGTTACATTACAGAAGGCCAAATTGTGCTTGGTAGAGATTTATTCAGACAAGGAATTTACCCACCAGTAAATATCTTGATGAGTCTTAGTAGAATTATGAAGGATGGAATTGGTGAAGGAAGAACTAGAGCTGATCACCAAGAAATCTCAAATCAAAATTATGATGCATACTCTAGAGCACAAGAGGTACGTGCTCTTGCAGGTATTGTTGGGAAAGCTGGTCTTACTGGAGTAGATCTAAAATATCTTGAAGTAGGTGATGATTTTGAAAAAAAATTCTTATCTCAAGATCTAGATGAAAATAGAACAATAGAAGAAACACTTGCATTACAATGGAGTACAGTTTCTCTCTTACCAAAAAATGAATTAACCAAAGTCAAAGACAAATATATTGAACAATTCTTCAAGGAAAGGTAGCTAATGTCATTTGGACAAAATGTAGCTGCAACAAAAATTGAGCTTTTAAAATACAAACGTTCGAGTCAAGTTGCTAAAATGGTACAAAAAATTCTTGATGATAAACGAAAAGTTTTATTAAAAAATATTGAAGAAATGATAACAGAAGCTACAAAGGCACGTGGGGGAATTTGGGAACCACTTCAAGACGTGTATAAATCTGTAAACGAAGCATATCTTTCCCTTGGAACTAATACAGTTGATTCAGTTGCACAATCAGCTCCTGCAGTTATGGCAGTAGATGTTAATGTCAAAAGAGTAGTAGATGTAAAAATTCCTGCTCTAAATGTTACAGAAAAAGATACTAAAACATTACCATATGGATTTGCTGATACAAACTCATCAATTGATAGGGCTGCAAAACAAATTAAATCAATGCTTCCAAAAATTTGCAAGGCTGCGGAATATGAAAATTCCATATTTAGTCTAGCAAAGGCTTTAGAAAAAACTCAAAAGTTATTAAATGCTCTAGAAAATGTAATTATACCTCAATATCATCAACGAATTAGATTCATCTTAGCCACACTTGAAGAAAGGGAGCGGGAGGAATTCGCAAGATTAAAAAAAGTCAAAGCTGCCATTGAGAAAAGAAAGTAAAATGGGAAAAAACGAAATTAAAAAATTATTAGAAAATTCAAAAAGAGTTTTAGAACAAGATTATGTCAATTTTGAAAATACAATTAAAAGTAATCTGAGTTCATTCAAAAAGAAAACATTAGATAAAATCTGATCGTATAATTCATCATTATACTTTAAATATAGAGATTTAGGACCGCAACTCATTAATGAAAAATCTTAGTATTGTATTCTTTGTAATATCGATAATTTCTATTTCTGGATTTATTGGTACTGTATACGCACAAGATTCTGATGCATCACAGATACCACAAAATATTCAAAATCTAGAACCACTTTACGTTCCAATCGCTAATACCTTAACAGAGTTAGGAGTATCACTTGCCAACTCTGTAGTTCGAATCCTAGGATTCATAATTGTAATAGTAATTGGCTACTTTGTAGGACGTGGAGTAGAAAAAGCACTTACTGGTATCATCATTAGAATTTTTAGAAAGAAAGAATTTCAAAAAGCAACCGGAATTACAGATAAAGAAATTGAGACATCTGAAGGTTGGAGTGCTTTAATAAAACTAATTCCACTAACTGGAAAGTGGTTTGTTTGGGTATACTTCTTTGTTGTTGGTATTGATTTACTAGGATTCCAAGAAGCATCTGATTCACTTTCGACTCTCTGGACTTACATACCAAACATAATTGCATTTATCATTGTAATCTCTATTGGAATTATTGGTTCACGAATTGCAATAAAGTACATGGAAGACACCAAACCTGAACTGTTTGGTGCCGATGCTCCAGCAAAAGCAATGAAGACCATTGTTAAAGTAATCATTTACGTTATTGTTTTCAGTATTGGTATTGTACAGCTTGGTATTGGCTCAGATATTATTCCAATATTCTTATGGACAATTATGTCTGGCGTAATGGCAATGGCAGCAATAGCTGGAGGAATCGGTTTAAGAGAAGTTGTAAAAAATTGGTCTTATGGTACCTCTGTAAGGCATCTAGGAGTTACAAAAACAGCTAAAATCAAAGTTGGAAACTATGAAGGTGAAGTACTAGAAGTTGGATTAACTCATACAAAAATCAAAAAAGATAACAAAATTCAATTAATTCCAAATGACATTTACAGCACAAATGTAATTGACATTACTGAAGAACATAAATCCAACATATAACAAAACCAATTCGAAAAAATAAACATTTGATTATAGCCAACTTACAACTAGTAAAGAAATATTAGAATTAGTCTTCTAAAATGATTAAAATTCTATGATTTAAATATGGAACCTTAGGAGAATTACTCGTCAATGAAACCTCTTAATCTCGTACTTTTGGCAACACTAGGAATTTCTGTTTCTGGACTTGTTGGTGTTGCATATGCACAAGAATCCTCTGGTGGTTCTGCTGATGGTTCAAAACTAATCGGTGCTGGGATTGCATTTGGTGTTGCCGCAGGAGGTGCAGGAGTAGGATTAGGTTATGTTGGTTCTGCAGGTCTTGCAGTAATTAGTGAGAACCCTGCTTTACAATCCAAAGTATTCATTTTCATTGGAATGGTTGAATCCATTGCAATCTATGGAATAGTCATGATGTTCATTATCTTAGGACAATAAAAAACAAAAATTTTTCTACTAAATTTATAAAATAATTTTTTTATCTTCTAATAATATTTTAGTTTGTTTACATCTAAAATTCTACTACAATATCTACATTTTAAAACAAGACCTGACTTATCAACTACATCCATAATAGATTCTA
>DATBIP010000123.1:0-5156 GCA_036556885.1 Nitrosopumilaceae archaeon | reverse complement strand
CATATGCTTGTTCGACATTAACATTGCCATGAACTATTGCTCTTACTGCTCTAATCATCGGTACTGGGTAATCAGATTGCCAAATGTTTCGACCCATATCAACTCCCGCTGCTCCAGCTTTTACTGCATTATATGCAAGTTCTAACGCTTCGCGTTCTTGCAATTTTGGTCCTCCAGCAATAATCACCGGTACAGGACAACTATTAACGACTTTTTCAAAATCTTCACAATAGTATGTCTTTACTAGATGGGCTCCAAATTCAGCTGCAATTCTACATGCGAGTGAAAGATATCGAGCATCTCTTTTTTCAAGTTCTTTACCTACTGCAGTTACAGCAAGAACAGGGATTCCATATTCTTCTGCTTCGTTAACTAAATTTCCCAAACTAACTAGTGTGTTATGTTCATTTTTTGCACCTACAAAAATTGACATTGCAAGAGCGCTTACGTTTAGTCTAATAGCATCTTTCACACTAGTTGTAATTTTTTCATTAGAGAGATCCGCTCCAATGATGCTTGAACCACCTGAAACTCTCAGTACTACAGGGACTGGAAAACGAGCATCAACTGATGTTCGAAGAACACCTCTGGTTAACATTAGTGAATCACAATACTTCAGTAATGGTTGAATTGTTTTTCTTGGAACTTCCAATCGTTCTGTGGGTCCTAAAAAGTATCCGTGATCAACCGCTAGCATTACGCCTTTTCCATTGTTAGGTTTGATAATTCTAGAAAGTCGATTTTGTAATCCCCAATCCAATGCTCTTCGATTTTGAAAGAAATTTTTGCCTTTCTTAAGCCTTTCTCAATTTGTAATGATTATCTTCATAGAGTCGATTCCCTTGTGAGCATGCTCAAAGGCCTGTTGTGAATCAGATATGTTGTATTTATGCGTGATTAATTTTTTAACATCAACCATTGAGGAATGAATTAACTCCAAAGCTTTCATAGTATCGGTGTCGGATGCAGCGTAACTTGAAATCAAAGTAATTTCTTTGGAATAGATTATACTCATATCAATATTCATTGTTGCTCCTTTTGATGGAACACCAAAAAGTACTATTGTTCCACCTTTTCTCACAAGATCTATTGCACTTGATATAGCGTTTAAACTTCCAGTTGCTATAATTGCTACATCAACTCCACGGTTGTTAGTTTGTTCTAAAATTTTTATTTTTAATTGAGAATTTGAAGAGTTTATTGCATCTGTAATTTTAAATTTTTTTGCAAACTTTAATCTAAATTCATTTACATCAATACAAAATATTTTTTCAAATTCATGTAGATTTGATAACATAACATGCATCATGCCAGTAGAACCTACACCGAAGATTGCTGCAGAGTCACCTTTTTGAAATGAAAATTTATTCCATGCTCTAATACAACATGCAAGTGGCTCTATCATAGCTGCTTCATCAAAGCTCATTGAATCAGGAATTTTTAATATCCCACCATGACTAACGTTCCATTCAGGAACAATAAATTCTTCAGCAAGTCCACATGGAGAAAGATTAGTTTCATAGTATTTTGTACACATTGTTTCATTACCATGTAGGCAATAATGACAAGAATAGCATGGCACATGATGATGAACAAAAACTCGATCGCCTTTTTTGAAATTATTGACTTTTTCTCCTACTTCTTCAATAATTCCAGAAGGCTCATGCCCAAGTCTAGTGGATGGTTGACTATATTTTCCATATACTTTCTCTAAATCAGAACCACAAATTCCACAAGCATGCATTTTAACTAAAACATCGCCTGGACCAAGTTTTGGTTTATCTACATCCTCTACAACAACTGTCGATGTACCTTTGACAAACGCAGCTTTCATAGCAAATTCCACGTGTAATGAGTATAAGTACATTAAAGGATTTGAAAAAATTGTTTATTTTTTGTCAACAGTATGCTCAATATGGACATCGATTCTATTATTATTCAATTTTCATAACAAAAATCCATGTCAAGATGGGATGCATCTAATTTCGATGACAATGAATACAAAAATAATACAGAGTATGAAGAAGCCAGACTTTTAAAAAAATTTGAGGATTATAGACAACTAGAACGAACAGAGTTAGAAAAAAACAGGTATGCCAAAGTAATACCAAATAAAGAAAAAACTCAAGGTTGGACCGACCGTTTTATGTCAATGACAATAATTCAGACGTTTATAATCACTGGATTAACGGTTTTTCTGATGTTTATGGAATTTGTAAACTATGATGTAAAGTTGATTGTATCATTGTTAGCATTAGGTGTGTTAGGTAGCGAAATAATTTTCCTCTCAAAGTATTTTCGAAAAAAATCAAGCATGGAATCTAAAAGAGATTATTTAGAATTTGAAACTAAATCAGAATTTGATGTTATTTAAGTGTCTATACACCTAGAATTTTTTTAAGCATTACTCGATAATCAACATCTGCTTTTTTACTTCCTGGAGCAGGTAATGAAAACACTAGTGTAGATTTTTCAGTTCTTAGTTCAGTGAGCTCATCATTAATTGGATCTGAAATATCGTCACTTACTAGAACTAGTCCTACATCAGAATCGTTTGTTAGTTTTTTAATTTCTTCAAGAGCTTTTTCAGGACTCTCTACAATTATTCCTTCGATTCCTGCCAATTGGGAGCTTGTTACAAATACTCTGCTTCCCACTGTAACGATTTTCACAATTCGCATTTTTCTCTTAGTAATTTAACCTTTTTTAGAAAATTTCATGTTTGGAAACGTTGATTTAGTTAAAAGAAAACCAATGTCTATGCCTGAATTAAATAAAGAAAATGACGTGTACCTATTTTTACATGGGAGAATGGATTTGAAACAAAAAGCAATTGAATCACTTGTTACAAATGGGGTGTCTAATGATAAGATTATTCTTGCTCTTCCTAACAAAGTTGGAAAAGAAGGAGATTACATGGCAATGTTGTGGATGCCACCAAACCCTGATCATATAAAAATTCAAAAGATCACTAAAATCGTTGAGGTAAAACCTGAGGGAATGATTGGGCTATGGAAAGGTGTATCAAAAGATGATTTGTTTACAATTCCTCTTTGAAATTATTTTAGCAATCTAAAAAAATTATAAATCAGAAACTAATCCTGTTATAAAATTAGGAAACTCGTCGTCAAAAAATTTTATTAATTCAACTTTATTTTCTTTTTTAGCTATACTAACTGATTTTAGATGATAACATTCTTGTTTTCCTGCGATGGAGTTAAAGTAGAAGCTTTGGCATGAACAAAAATTCATCTCTGGATCAAGCCAGTATTCTTTTTCCTTTCCTACTATGGTCCAAATTTTTCTCTGACTAGGTTCAAAAACATGCAACTTTATTCGTTTTTCAGAAATAACCGAATCAATCTTTTCGAGTTCCTTTGTCACAAGGATTTAATTAAATAAGTTCGGTATATTTATGGTGGTAAATACCAAAATTGTTCCTTCAAAACCCGTTCTAATTTTGGAAGGACGTAGCAGGAACTTAATTGTTTCAGATTTACATATTGGGTTTGAAAATAATCTGGAAGCAAACGGAATTTTTATTGGGAAAAATACTACTACGGATGAAACAATTAAGGAATTAGAATCAATCATAGATTCTGAAAAAGCTGATTCCCTTATTCTTTTAGGAGATGTTAAAGCAAGTATAAAATCAATTACTAAATCTGAATGGAACGATGTACCTAAATTTTTGAAAAAAATGAACGATATGATTAGTACAATTTTAATTCCAGGTAATCATGATGCAAATATTGGAAAACTTGTTCCTGAAGGAATATTGCTTGCAAGTTCTTACGGTATGGTAATAGAAAATGTTCTTTTAACTCATGGACACACAATGCCATCTGAAAATTTTTCACATGTGGATAAAATCATCATGGGACATGTACACCCTGTATTTTTTCAAGAAGATTCTATACTCAATGGCCAAAGAGTGTGGATTTCAATTAAAGCAGAAAAACAAAAAATATTTCCATCTGCAACTGGAGATCTAGAAATTATAATAGTGCCATCTTTTAACAAATATTTCTATGCTACTCATAAAAAGCAATACAAAAGATCTATTTCACCAATTTTAGAAAAAGCAAAAGAATACTCAAATGCACGAATAGTCACATTAGATGGTACAATTATTGGTGATGAATCCATAATTGGTCAAATTCTTTAGTTAATTGATTTGTAAGGTTCTAATGGATTTTTTGTTGGATTATTATCCTGCAACCATGCAAGCGTCTTCACAAATGATTCTGCAATCTCAGGAGTAGATAGAACTGGAATGCCTAACTCTAAGGATTTTCTTCTAATTTGATATTCATCATAAAGCATCCCAACATATTTTTCCAAAGTCGATGTGCTTGGGATATTTATAATAAAATCAATTTTTCTTTCATGCAACAAATCTGAAATGTTTGGTTTTCTTTCAGGCTCACTGATCTTGTAAACTATTCCCACGTCTCCAATTTTTTCTGATAAGAACTCTGCAGTGTGTTCTGTTGCCATGATTTTATACCCAAGTTCTTTGAGGGATGCTGCTGTTTGAAGAAGTTTTTCTTTATTCTCTTCTCCACCAATTGTTACAAGTGCAGTTCCTTCCTCAGGAAGGTTATAGCCAACAGAAATTAACGCTTTAGATAATGCATCATAGAAGCTCTCTCCAAAACAAGCAGCTTCTCCTGTAGATTGCATTTCTACACCTAAAACAATGTCTGCTCCTTCAAGTTGCATAAATGAAAACTGTGGAACCTTAATTCCGTAGGTGTTTATTTTTGTCCAGTGATCTTTTGGTATTTCAGGAAGAGTTTGTCCAAGAACAGCCTTTGCTGCCAGACTAATTAAATTCAATCTTACTAATTTAGAAACAAATGGCATGGAACGAGACGCTCTAATGTTTAATTCTATAACATATACTTGCCCAGCATTAATCAAAAATTGTAAATTAAAAGGGCCTTTGATGTTAAATGTTCTTGCAATCTTTTGTGTATAATCTGTAATTGTTTCTATTATCTTGTTGTTTAAGCGCCAAGGAGGAATACACATCATTGCGTCGCCTGAATGAACTCCTGCACTTTCAATATGTTCTACCAATGCACCAATTATGACGTTTTTCCCATCAGAAACGCCATCAACATCGACTTCAAGAGAATTTAGCATAAATT
>DATBIP010000122.1:0-2729 GCA_036556885.1 Nitrosopumilaceae archaeon | reverse complement strand
AGTAACTTTTTGCTCAACAAGAAAATAACGTTCGGCGAAAAGATATGGGAATAAATGAATAAATGTGTGAATGGAAGAGACAAAGATTCGAATGCTTGTGTTTTTGTCCAAGATGTTTAAAGCCATCAAACGCTTTAGTTACTATTACTAGTATTCGTATCTAATCTGTTTAGGGAACTACTAGATTTATTACTTATGTGATGTGTATTTCAGGTTATATGAGTTAATCTGGTGCTCTAATTTGAGCTAGGGGCACCTTGTCTGGGTTATTATAGTGAACAATTTGCGAGGCTCCTGCCTTTGGATAAATTCCAAATATCTGTGATGCTTTTGCTACCGTGGATTCCTTCAATGTTACCATCAATATTTGACTACCAACCGATCTATCCATCATGATTTTTGAAAGCCTTTCAGTATTTTGAGCGTCCAAGTGTGCATCCACTTCATCCATGAGGTAAAAGGGTGAGGGCTTTAGGGACTGAAGGGCCAACAAAAAGACGGTTGCTGCCATTGTCTTTTCTCCGCCTGACAATGAAGTCGACTCCCTTGGCGGCTTTCCTTGAAATTGAACAAGGTAAGAGAGACCACCTGAGAAAATATCTTCGTTTTCAATTTGAAGGTAAGCAGTACCACCTGCTATTTCTGCAAACGTTTTACGGATGTCGTCATCTACTTTTTTAAAGGCATCCATAAACACATCCCTCTTTTCTTTATCAATTTCAGTGATGAACAAAACGATGGAATTTCTTTCATTTTCAAGGTAATTCTTTCGGGAAGACATGTCCCTGTAACCATCTATTATCTGAACATATGCTTCATGGGCACGTAGGTTAAGTCTGGTCTTTATCTCATCATATTCCTTTGTCAATTCCGATATTAGCATATCCACTTCAGTAATTTCAGTTTCTAAAAGTTCCTTAAATCCTAACCACACCAAGTCATTTGTTGTCTGTGACTCCTGTGCAGTAAAGTTAGAAATATCCTTCTTGATAGCAATTGATTCCTTTTCAATAGCGTTTATCTCCCTATACAGATTTCTTTCTTTGTCATCCAATGATTTTATCTGCTTTTCATAATTCTGTAAAATGGAATAAGAATCGCCAGACACGTCAATAATTTTTTGTTCTTCTTCACGCAGGCCTATCAATTCTTTTTCAAATTGTTCGAGTCTTTGGACAGCAGATCCATCTTGGTCTGTTCTCTCTATTTGTTCTGCTTGAAGACTTTCTTTTTCAGTAGAAATCTCGTTCTTTCTTTCAGTTGCAGCGGCTATGCCATTTTCAAGCGATGTAATTAATGTGATAAGCTCTCTATTTTCGATCTCAAGGTGTTCAATTTTTCTCAAGATTTCACCCTTCTTGCCTGTTAGCTCTGACAATTCCTTATCAATTTTGTCATCTCCTATTGATTGAATTTTTGTTGAATAGTTTGCGATAGAAGAAGAAATGATTCCATCTCTTTTTTTAATTCTGGTCAATTCTGTATCAATGTCTGTAATTTCTCCTGCAAGAGCGCTTATAGTCGCTTTTAATTTCTCATTTTCGATCTTCAAACTTGAAGAAACTTCATGTAAATGATTAGTATTTATGCTATTTTCTGCAACTAGTTTTTCTAACTCCCTAACATGCTCTTCTTTATCTAAAATATCGTCGTTAACATTCTCCAGTTCTGCTTTCTTGTTATCTAAATGCGTTGATAGAATTTTGGAATTTTTTAGCAATGATTCAATTGAATCACTTAATATTATTTCCTTGGTGAGATCCGATATTTTAGAACCAAAATCCAATGAAAGTGAATTTACATGTGGCTCAAACAGCTCACCTGCAATAGTAACGCATTTATATCCATTTTTGGATAATTCATATGCTGTTTTAGAATTCCTCACAACATGTACATTTCCAAAGATAAAATCAATTAGACTTGGAATGCTTGAATGCACTAAATCTGCAAGATTTCCTATATAATCATAACCTCTCAGTTCAACCTGTTCTCTGTTTACAGAATTGAGGAGCTCTGATGAAATAATTTTGAATCGAGGAAGATTTTTTTCCTTGATATAAGTTGCAAGACGAATCATTTCTTTAACGGTAGGAACAATACAACATTTCATCCAATCCTTAGCAACTGCAAAAACCGCCTTTTTATACACATCATCATATCTCAAAACATCTCTTACTATGCCGATGACCTTGAATTGTTTCGAGTTTTTTATTAGATCGGCTATTGCAAAATCCTCATTTGATAGCTGAACTGCCATGGCATATTTTTCTTCATGCGGAGTTGCATATTTTTGTACCTTGCTAACAGTATTTTCGTACGCTCCAATTTCGTTAATTAACTGTTGACTTTTATTTTTTAGATCACCAAGTAGTTTTCGTTCCGTAACTAAATCAGAGTAACAAGTCTGCATATTCAAGCTTTTTAACTCGATCTCCTTTTCACCAAGAGATCTATTCATAATTTCTATTGATGAAGTATTTTCATTTATCTTGTTGATATTTAACTTTCTCCTTTCTTCCAGTCTTGCATTAAGAATATTGAGACGAGTTCCAATTTCAGCTAATTTTGATTTCTTTTTGAAAAGCCTGTCCCTTAACTTCTTATTTTTATTCACATGATAGGATACCTCATCAATTCGGGCGTTGAGGCTTTCTAATTCACTTTTCAATTGAGCAATATGTGAGCGCTTATCTTCGCTTAACCTTTTTTTATCATATAGCGTTTTATTT
>DATBIP010000121.1:0-4072 GCA_036556885.1 Nitrosopumilaceae archaeon | reverse complement strand
CGAAATCCTTTCTGTTTTTCCAGGTAGTTTTCCTTTTTTTCGAATCATTATCATTCCTTTTTTATAATGTAAGGCCATAGCACATGCAAATAAGAATCCCCTTGATTCTATTCCAGCAAAAATATCAAAATCATTAGGATGAAAAAATTTTGAAAACTCCTCAACTACATAGGAAATTGAAGAAGGATCACGAAGTATAGGGCTAAAATCTCTAAACAAAATTCCTTTTTTTGGAAAATCTGGATATTCATCAATTTTCTCTTTTAGATTCATCAGTATGAAATCCAGTGACGTGGAATAAAAATCGTATCTACGATAAGAAAATTATTCTAAAACCACTGTAGTTTCTGCTTCATTAACAGCATCAACTGCTTTGATTGTATAAGTTCCTGGAGGGATTTTATTATCTGCTAACCAAATTGTTGAAAAATCACCTACTCCTGTTGAAACAATAGTTAATTCTGTAATCTCTTCGTCAGTTTCTGAAAAAATCGTAATAACAACTAGTTGGGAAACTGCAGCACCATATCCCTTTAGTGTGACAATTTTTCCTCCAGGTGACGGTACAACACCATCAACATAGATAGTCATTCCTTCTTCTACGCTGCCTTGAACAGTTATTTTTACATCATCAAAGTTGGGGCCGCTTCTTGCTTGAATAGTCCATGTTCCAGTTTTAGCAGTTACTGGAATCTTAAATGAGCTATCTGAAAAAATCCCATCTTTGTTTGTAAATGTCTCTATAGTTTTTACAAGAACTCCGTCAGGATCTTTAAGTTCTAAAGTTAAGAGCATATTTTTAGCCGATTCTCCAAGAATCAAAACAGATTCTCCTGGTTGATACGTTTCCTTCGTAGTACGTGCATCTATAGGACCAGAACCTGTCTGGAGCCCAACTGAAAAAATCTCAGATATCTGTGAGTTTCCTCTAGTAATTACTACAGTATATACTCCAGAACTATATCCTTTCAAATCCAGTTGATATTTTTTTTGACCTTCTGGTCCTAAAATTATAGTATCTGAAAATTTGTTTTTATCAGAAGGATCAACTATTAACAATGAAATTGTTGCAGCGGGCGGCCCTTCTATTTCTAGATTCATAGTATCGCCTGCCGCATAATTGAGCTTATCTGGTTTTGCAACTAGTTTTTCTTCAGGAAGTTCTCCTAAACCAACTAGAGCAATGTCTGTATCCTGTCCTTGTGAAGCAAATAACACATATGTTCCTTCAAGAGATGATGCCAAAGTAGGAAATTCAATTTTTACCTGCCCTGAAGAATCTACGTTTAAGATTTGCGAATAAAATTCACTTCCTTGAGGGTCTTGCACCACAATTTCTAATTCTTCATTTGGCTTTGCTGTGCCATTGAACATTACCGTTTCACCTGCTTGAAACATTATCTTGAGAGGAAAAATTTCAACTATCTTTGATGATGCTACAGTCAAATTTCGTACAATGTTCTCTGTCCCATCAGTGATTTCTACAATCCGTTCTCCTAAAGGAGAATCCACAGGAATTATTCCTTCATAAACCCAATTGCCAGTTAAATCTACGTTAACTGCAATTGTTGTCAAAACAGTTCCGCTCTGATCTTTTATTGAAGCTGTAATTGTACTACCAGGAGAAGCAGTTCCAGTTACTTTTACTGCTTGACCTCTATACACAACAGAATCCATTTGACTTATTTTAAAAGGTATTTTTGTTGGTTCTGGTATTCTAGTTTCTTCTCCTAGTCTTAGACTAATTGATTTTTCGTTTCCTTCTGCGTCTACTATTTTAAAATCTACTCTATCTGCAGATTGATCTGCAGGAACAGCACTTGTAAAGATAAAGTGACCATTCTCATCAGTTTTAAAGGAATCAATTTTTTTGCTACCAATGTAGAAATCAAGTTGGTGGTTTGCTGCAAAATTATCTCCAGTGACTCTTACGCTAGACCCAACACTTGGCTTTTCTGGAATGAGTCTAAATGATGAGCTTTCAAAAACTCCAGTACCACTTGTAGAAGGTGGTTGTGTTGTTGATACAAAGCTTGACGACTCTGAAACAAGTGTTTTTCCAGTTGCTATCTGTTTATCAGTATCACTAAGTGCTTTCCAGTTTATTCCAGGTTTTGGTTTGTCAGTTTTAACTCCAAACTTTACTACCTCGCCAGGTTGTACAGGATTTGAAGTTGTAAATACAATTACTCCTTCTGGAGTTTTTTGCCCCGTCCATCCTTTTTCAGTTTTAAATGACATAAAATTAAAGTCAGTTCCTAACCACATTCGAATAGTATCAATCTCAGTTGTACTATCTACGCTGTTTTCAAATTCGATTATTGTAGTCTCTTCAAAACCTACACTTTTTGCTGTCACTGTATTTTCCTGAGCATATGTTGGGAGAGTTGTCACTACAAACACCGATACAAAAAGAATTAGGAAAAATAATACACCATTTGTCAAATACATATTCAATAACCCCTCTCCTTCAAATTAAATCTTAACTACCTTTTGGATTTTTCATTTTTGATTATTTGGAATAAATTACTAGTAAAGTAAATTAATAACTCGCTGATCTAAGTTTTGCTTTAGGTAGTTTATCTAGACTTCCACTTGAAATTAGATTTTGATGCTGACGAATCCTTTCTGCAATTAATCTGTATAATGTTCTAAACTGGTCTTTTGTTTTATCAGATACAAAGTCGGTTTCCTTTAATGCAATTTTTTCACAAATGTATCTTGTAATCTCTTCATTATTGAATTTGCCCCAACCATCCTCTTTGTGTTCTGCCCAAATTGCATTAAGATTATCAATAACTCCCTTCTTTCCTCTTGATAAAACTGCCTCTTTTGATAAATTGCTAAATCCTTCACGTCTTAACATTATCTCATATGTCTGATTTACAGCATACAAATAATCTTCAATGTCCAAATAATCCTCAATTGATTGTATTGGTTTTCCACTAGATTCAAAAAATATCGTTTGAACTTGAGAGAAATCATTTGCTGTTAACTGTGTAGAGATTTGTTTTGATTCTTCACTGTTGTCAAGCAAGATGAATGTTTTGTAACCATGATCTCGATAAAATATTGCAAGTGGTAATACCGAATTTTTACTATATGCAGCAGTGATGTTTAAGGGATTCATGGAAATGTTTGGATCCTCTAGAAATTTATCAAAAGCATTAAGATACATTGCATCAGACATTGTTTCAACAATGATTACTGGTCTAGAGTTAGTACCGATTTCTCTATCAACAATCGATTCTACTAGACCTCTTGATAATCCATACAGAATTGGCGTAAGTGTTTCATCTTGAGCATTCCAATAATCATAGTATATCTTACTAAGATGTTTTTTCTTTTCAAGCTCTACTACAAGCAAATTTCCCGGAGTATAGTCAAATATCATAAAAGGTGAATGCGTTGCGTATAGAACTTGGTTTGAGCCAGCTAGACTTTTTAGAAGATCTGAGATTCCACGTTGCTGCGTTGGATGCAAATTTCTAGCAGGCTCGTCTAGAAGTAAAATTGCCTCTTTGAGCTCAGCTCTTTGAGTCTCTGCAGCAAAATTAACTATAAAGGAAAATGTCCACTTGAATCCCTCTGCTCTTCTGTTTAGTAGTCCTGTATTGGTAACTGTTCCATCCCTATGGATATCAGAGATTACAACACTCATGATATTTCCAGGATTATATCTCAAGTCAACATGGATAGGATCTCCCTTCCAAGCTGGATTCAGTCTAGCAGTTAGTCTGTTACTTGCAGTATTGAGGTATTTTATTAATTTTGATGGGCTATCATGATACTCTTCTAATTTTTCTGTGTCTAGCTCAGCCAGATAAAATAAATTCCTTACAGTTTCGGCTTTATCAAACTCTTCGACATACTCTATTCCTTCAGGTCTTTGACCCCTTAATTCTCTGATGTACTCGTTTAGATTGATATTTCCATAGATTTTCTTATAATCAGAAAAATAAACAAAACGTGGATGCAAGTCCTCTGAAATAAAATTTTCTAAGGCAGTACGTTCTGTGGTTCCAATTAGAAGCTTATCAAAAACGTTCTCATAGTTTTCAAAAAATTCTTC
>DATBIP010000120.1:0-3088 GCA_036556885.1 Nitrosopumilaceae archaeon | reverse complement strand
TCAAAAACCTAAAGAATTCTGGAAGTCGTTACCATCTGAGTTTAAAAGTTCATCAAAAATTGAAAAACTATATGATAAAAAACTAGTTGAAATTACTAGTACCCAAGCAATTGATATTGCTCAAACTATGATTAATGCAGCTTCTCATTCTAAAGTATCGAGTATCACAGGTTCGCTTAACATAGTTTCAGAAATAGTAGAGATTGCAAATACTAATGGACTTAGCTGCGCTGATAAGGCAACTTACATTTCTGGGACTATCAATGTCGATTCAGAGGAGGGGAGATTGCCAGTATCTGGAATTGGGCAAGCCAGTTGTCGTACTTTGGATGCATTTTCTCCTGAATCAATAGGAACCGATGCATTAGAGATGTGTATTGGTTCCATTAATCCACAAAAACCTGACGCAGACAAGTATAGTATCATATTTGAACCATATTCGGTGGGGGAAATCTTGGCCTTTGTTTTTGTATCAAATTTTAATCTCAAAACTTATTTTGATAAGAAGAGCTGTTTTTCAGACAAGTTTAATTCAAAAATTTCAGTTGAAAATTTTAGCGTGATTGATGATGCACATGCACCAGAGGGTATTGGAAGCAAAATTTTCGATGATGAAGGTGTTCCAACAAAACCTAGACCATTGATTGAAAAAGGAATTTTTAGAAATCTTTATTCAGATTTGTTTGATGCGTACAAGGAGGGAAAAGAATCTTCTGGAAATGCAACTAGGCATGGTTCGCCTATGGGTCGCAGCGCAGAGCCCAATCCAGTACCTGCTCCACATAACATGAGAGTTTTGGGGGATGGAATTAGTAAGGATGAAATCATTAAAGATACTAAAAATGGATTGTTAGTTGGGAGATTATGGTACACTTATGCTGTAAATCCAACTCGTGGGGATTTTTCTTGTACTGCAAGAAGTGGAATTCGAATTATTAAAAACGGAGAGGTAAAAGCCCCTGGAACATCTGTAAGAATTGTTCATAATTTACCAGTTATGCTGCAAAATATTTCTGCGATTGGAAATGATTTAAAAAATGTCTTGCAGTGGGCTTCATTACCCTCAATTGCCCCAACTCTAAAAGCTGAGAATATTATGGCTATTCCAATCTAACTTTAACATAAAACAGTGAAAAAACTTCTCATTACTGCGATCATACGCCATGGCATAATTGTTGAAAAAATCAATCCAGATTGTGCAATAAAGTTTTAGCTAAGTTAATAAAGTAAAGTACGGTACTATACCGTATGATGCGAGCACGGTTAACATACATCCCGCTAGAAGTAGCAGATCAGTTTGGGGATTTTATTATAAGACGCGATGAACAGGTCTTAGATGCAGTAAGAGCGCGAGCACGTGATTTCAGTACTCTTTCGCTTCTAAAGTTGTTATATCAAGTACGAAGTGGACCTATGACATTTTCTGATCTATATTCAAAGTCCAAGATTCGAATGAAAAGGTCATTTCTTAATTATCTACATCTTTGTGTTGATTACAACTTTATTGAAAAAAAATCAGTTGGGCCAAATATGATCTATTCCATAACAGACAAAGGCATAACAATGTTGAATTTGTTTATGCAGAAAAGTAGATAGAGTAAATGTGAAATCTTAATGGTCTTCTCTAATTGGTTCATACATTAGTGAATTCTATCGATATGATTTAGTTAAGAAAAAAATTAAATCAAAAAAGATCTGTATCATATTTGATTTTTCAGAAATTTCATCATTAATGGTGATGCCCGCAACCACAGGAGTCATGGCCTGAACTAATTTCCTGATCTTTGCCAGCGCATCTAGAACACTTGTTTGAGCCAGTGGGGGAAAAGAATCCAATTCCACATACTACACATTTCATACTTGTCATACACAAAGGAATTTGGTCCTGTATTTATTTAGTCTGATTCAAAGATTTCAGGTCCATCCCAGCAGATTCAAACTAAATTACTGTACACCATAAAATCTAAACCACTGTACAATAGGAATAAAAAATGAACTTTAAGCCTAAAAGGAAATAATCAAGATATGATTATAGGATAGTGAGCTGAGATGGCAAAAGCATATGTTCTAATGAGCTGTAAGATGGGTTCAGAAAAAGCAGTAATTTCAGAGTTAAAATCTATCGAAAATGTAAAGGAGGTTCATGGGACGCTCGGATTGTATGATATTATTGCAAAACTTGAGGCAGACTCTGATGAAAAAATTAAACAAACCATTACTGAAAAAATTAGAAAGATGGACAAAATTGGTTCTACAATGACGCTCATGAAAGTAGAAGGAGATGAATTGTTCAAAGTAGACACTGAAAAATTAATGGGTTCTATTTTGGGAAAAAATGCTGCGCAAGCTTATGTTATAATTCATTGCGATCAAGCAAAGGAAGATTTGGTACTACGCGACCTCAACAAGATTCCAGAGGTAAAAGAAGCAGATGTAGTGTATGGTAGCTATGATGTAATTGGAAAGATTGAAGCTGAAAATCATAAAGAACTTGAAAATATAATCACAAAAAAGGTTAGAAAGTTAAATTTTGTCACCACAACAATGACACTAACTGTTGTAAAAGAACAAGAATAATGATCGAATAATAATTCTATAAATCATAATTGACAAAAGTAATTAGGCCCAAATATTCGACGTAAATAGTGCTACAAGGCAAATTCCCAGAAGCAGAAATATTTGAAATAAAAAAAGTGAGTTATAATTCTCCAATTATTTTTGCAGGATTTGTCGGAGCAGGCTTGGCAGGTCCAATATCTGTTGGATACATTATTGAAAAACTAAAGATGGAAGAGATTGGATACATGAGATCAAAATATCTACCACCGTCTACCGTTTTTATTCAGGGAAGATTACGACATCCATTTCGTTTTTACTCAAATAAAGAAGGAACTATTTGTGCAATAATTTGTGAAATTACATTAAGAATGGAAGGTCTGTATACTTTGGTAGCAGCTATATTGGACTGGGCAGAACAAAAAGGTTCTCATGAGATTGTAATCTTAGACGGAGTTGCAAGTGATGGTCATGATGAAAAAGCATATTGTGCTGCAGAAGAAGATCTTTGTAGAATAATGCAAGACAAGGG
>DATBIP010000119.1:0-4253 GCA_036556885.1 Nitrosopumilaceae archaeon | reverse complement strand
AGTACTGTATGGAATGATATTTCCCCTCGAATTTACCCATAATTCCAAGTTCAAGTCTTGAAATTTACTGATACCGATGTGCATTTTGCACACCTTACAATATAGTAAAAAGAAATTCACATGTTGAATGTTCTCTCTTTTTCTCACTAATTCTCACACATTTTTATGATCTCAAAATGCACATAGTTAGTAGAATATAGTAGAAATCCTTAACTTACATGTCTCTTGGCAAATCCTAAGGTAGGTCATCTGAAAAATTCATCAAAAGATATCTTGTTATTATTTTTTACAATTTTTTCTGTCATTCTAATTCAATTCATGGTCATAGAACAGGCGTTTGCTTCTGAAACGGCCGATAAAACTCCACCAAACATAATCACTAAAGGAGACATCTACAAAATTTCTAAAGTTCCTACCATTATTCCGTTTTCCGTAGCAGCAATTGATAACGTTGATGGTCAAATACGTGTTGATTGTGACAAAACTCCAAAAACTGTATTCAATCTTGGTAAAACAACGGTAAGATGTTTAGCAATTGATTCATCAGGAAATGAGGCTAGAGTCTCTTTTGTTGTCACAATAGGATATGAAATTGTCAAAATCCCTTACTGGCTCAAACATACTACTGCATTTTGGGTAGCTGATCAAATGTCAGACTCTGAATACACACAAACATTGCAATATTTGTTAGAAAAAGAGATAATTCACATTCCATTTAACAAACAAACAAAAAATGCTTTTGCAAAAGAAATTCCAGTATGGATTAAGACAAGCTCCCAAAAGTGGATAGCAGGGGAGCTCTCAGATGATGAATTCTCTATTGGTATTCAGTGGATGCTTGAAAGAGGATTAATTCAGATTTAGCTCTTGTTTATTTTCAGATAATTTTTCTAATCCAGGTTGCATGTGTTTTGCAAAAAAATGCTCAGAGAATTTGAAATAATCTGAAAATTCTTCTTGTGGGTTACAAAAACTGCAATGCCAAGGCTCTGATTGAATCTGAAGATCATCCTTTGATTCTACATGTGCCTCTAAAATAACCTGAATCAATTGATTCAAAGTGGAATCTGAAACTAAAGCCTCCTTTTCTAATTCCTCTAAAATATTAGGACGCAAGACAAGCTGAATGCTTTTTTCAGAATCAACTATTTCACTTTTGGAAGCAGTTTTTCTTTTCCTTTTTGATTTGTCTGGGGATTCTTTTGGAATACTGATAATTTCCTCTTTTTCTTCTATGTTCTCTTTGAGCTGAGGTTGTGTCTCAGTCTTTTGTTCTAATTCTTCTTCAATTACATTCATGTCAGCAAAGGTGATGATTTTTTCATCTAGAACATGTTCTCTCTTAACTGGAATTGATGTTTCTTCTACAACTGTCCGGTCATTTTTACGATAGAGTGGCCACCAGTACCAATTATACCAATTAGACATATCCCAAAATGAGGCCGGCATTACAGGTTAGTTACATTTTTGGTCTTTCATAATGGATTAAGTTTGAATATTATTACAAAATTGATTGAAAAAAACTGATAAACTTTATTTTTTCAAATTATTTAGTTTACGTATGCTCCAAGCTTTGTATTGGATTCATCTAATTTTGCATGTAATTCCTTTTGCCATTTTTCAAATCCATCAGGAGTCTCAGGATAGTTGTAATAGTGTTCTGTAAGCCATCCGTTTACCTTTGTTGTAAAACGTAACCCATCAGCAAGTTTTTTGTTGAGAGCTCCACGAATCATCATTCCTAATTTACTTAGTCCACTAAAGTCTGGATGTTCTCCTTTTGAGATTGCCTCTACATCAAGATTTCCTAAAAAGTGTTTCATGCCGTAGCTGATCTGATCATTGGTCAGTGTCTGAATTAATCTACGAAATATCTCAAGACCAGCAGTTTTGTATCCATACTCGTTGATGAAATCCTTGTTGTATTTCCATAATCCTCGCTCAGTTACATCACCTGATTCTATAGCTTCTGCTGCAACCTTGCCAATTAATGTACCAGCAACCAAGGCTGGACCAATTCCACCAGCATCAAGTGGTTTTGGCATCCATGCAGAATCGCCTACTAACATGTAGCCGTTTGCAACAAGACAATCATTTTGTCTTCGCACAGAAACCTGAAAGTTTCCAGTTGCATTGTTTTTATCTATTGGATCAGTCGAAAGTCTTGGATTTTTTATTGCTCTGTTTCGATGAACATACTCTTCTATTAGACTGGATACATTATCATTTTTTCCTAGTCTCTTGTTTCGTTGTTCCAAAAGTGTTTTTTCAACACCGAGTCCAATGTTTACCTTGTTTTTTCCCTTTGGAAAAACCCATCCATATCCACCTGGAGCAATGTCTTGATCAAGATGTATAATGCAATAATCTGGGTCAAACTCTGATGAATCTTCTTCTCCTTCATCAAAATACATGATATGTCGCCCTGTAGATTCAATGTCACGTCGGTCAATTTTTCGCTCAATCTTAGTTGTATTTTGAATCTGGTTTCTTAGCATTGATGTGATGCCTGTTGCATCAATTACTATCTTGCCAGTTTTCTTGTATGGTTGTTTAGTTTTGTTATCAATTCCTTGTACCCCTACTACTTGATTTCCGTCATATACCAGTCCAGTTAGATTAATTTCAAAATCAAATTTGACTCCCATCTTTTGTGTTCGTTGATTTTGAATTTCCGGAAGCTTTTGCCTGTTTAGCATGTATCCATCTCCATCAAAGGGAATTGAAGTTTCTCTGTCTGGGGAAAATGCCATCACTCCTTTTACTCGGTGTTCGATTTCTGGGTCTGTCCATGGGACCTTAATTCTATTTGTCATAAAGTCTACGGTTTGTTTGCTAACTGCATCGCCACATGTCCATCCACTGATATTTTTTTGTCCAGGAGTAAACTGTGTGCTTCGGTCTATTACTAGAATTGATAATTTTTGATTAGAATAGAATGATACTGATTGTGCAGCAATTGTGCCAGCTAGTCCACCACCAGCTACGATCACATCATAATCATAACTCATAGCAGTCAAGCTAGAACAACGATATTTAAAATAATCCTAATAGCAGAAAAATTTTGGGTCGGTTCGTCGCGGCGTCTTCAAAGCGCGTTTGCTCAGACTGGAGCGGCTATTATTTCCTCATTCCCATCTAATAATAGTCAATAATGTTATTAAATTGTTCCAAGAAATGGAATTCTCTTTACTTTACACTTTCAAAAAGTGTAACATAGTTTTTTACAACATCCTTTTTGTTGTAAGCAGGTATGAGGATTTTTAACTTGATTGCATCTTTTTCTTGAGGTATCATTTTTCCTCTTATCATGTCCTGCTTACCAAATCTTAGGTGCAGAATTGAATCTTCTAGTCTATTCTCAATACCGTCTATGACTTCTTTAAAGTGTCTATCTGGAATACTTGAAACCAATTTTTCTACAAAACTCTTGGCTACCTTTTTTTTGATATTTGCACGCAATACTGTTATAGGATTATCAAAATGACCTGTGAGATTTTGTCTAGAAAATTCTTCTGCACTAATCCCTAATAAATTAAAAAACGATTCTAAAATTTTTTCTACATCTTCTGTAGCGTGGGCAATTATCTCTATTGAAACTTCAAGCTTATCTGCCATTTCTAATTAAGAAAAATGTAAGTTATTTCGTTGTCTGAAGGAGAGTAATTTCAGCTTCTGCTGTTCTAACCAATTTGACTTTTTCTAATCCAACATGTCTTACTCTAATTACCTTTTTTGCAGCAGCCATGATATCAGAGTTTATTTTTCCATAACATGTAGCTTGAACAAACTGATCAATTGACATCTGTGGAATTGTTTTTTCCATAACGTCCTTTGCAATCAATCGTAATGCATGTTGTCTTGAGGTGTTTAACTGTCTATGTGTTAGTGCAATTACCTTAATTCGAAAAATAAATCCGTCTTTTGTTTTTACATCAAAAAAATAATCAATCTTTGATGAGCCACGTCTGATTAAACTTCTTAAAAATTCCTTTGCATATTCGTATCTTTTGAAAATAGTAGTAGCTTTATCGCCTTGTACCTTATCTATTTGAAAGTACATCTTGTATTGATGCTGGGAAGGATCTCCTTTTAGAATATCAAATAGTGTTACCTCAATTACTCTTCCTTTAGCATTTTCTTCATCAGTGATTGGAATATAGGCTATTGGAACATTGTTAAATGAATCTGGAGCAATTACATTGACCCATTTTTTTTCTCTCCACTTGTCCTTTACTCTAGTCTTTCTACGC
>DATBIP010000118.1:0-3301 GCA_036556885.1 Nitrosopumilaceae archaeon | reverse complement strand
GTAAGACAAGACAAAGTGAGAAAGCTCATGAGATAATATCCAAGAAGGTAATGTAGTTTCGTAACTAGAAGCAAAATCTGAGCAATCACACATCATCAATAGATGGTTAATTGTTCTATCGTCACCTGAATGTACATAAATTCCATCGAGATTATTAGGCTGTAAAACTGATTTCCCTAAAGCTTTATCAAAAATTAGTATTAGCAAGTTTACATTTTCAGACTTTTTGAAATCCTTGAATTGTGATTCTGAAATACAATCCACTGAAGAGTTATGATTTGCTAATTTGTAAAGCTCAAAGTATTTGGTTGTAAGGCTGGCGTAAACTTTATCCATGTTGTCTTTAGGGCCACATGCATCTTTTTTGATATAGAGTAATTGCCATTCTACTGAAGAATCTTCTGCAGCGTATGATTTAGGTAAGGCGGATCCGAAAATTAGTGATAAAGCAATCATTACACTAACTATAGCATAAATTTTTTCTTTGGGAATGATATTTTTTATTTTATTTTCGCTAATCATCTGAAAACACCAACACTAATTCGGGATTGTGAGAGCTTGATTCTCTTGATGAAATGTTTATCTGTCCATCTGACTCTTCGTCACTTTTTGTAATAATCCATCCAAAATTTTCATCTGTAGATAGATACTCTAGAATATCTTGGGTGACATCAAACTTTATCCAATTTCCATCCAATTGATTAGTAATTAATTCAGAATCAGTAGGAGTCTGATTGAATACTCCACCATTCCATTTACTGCAGTCAGCTGAATCTACATTACAATCCCAAGTTACTCCATGACCAGAATTAAAGAGACTGCTGACTGGAGCACTCAATCCATCCCCTTCTTCCCAATTATTTTCTAATTTGTAAATGTTAATGAGTTGTCCATCTCCCCAATTATGATTATTTTCTTCTACGTATAGTTTTAGAGTAGCAGTTTCCAAGGTTTTACCATTAGAAAGAGTTTTGATATCTTCTTGATTAAATGCAATTAGAATTCTATTGTTAGTTGGTCCTGTGCCCATAATTCTTAGAACTTGATTTAGTCCTTCGTTGCTATTTTGAATACCTTCTCTAATGAAACTATCTTTTTCAGCAAATAGTATGGCGGTATTGTCAGATACTTGTGCATCTTTTATAGGAATATTATTTCCGAGTTTAAGATTAGTAAAGTCTTCATTTTTTAAAAGTTGTTGGGTTTTAGAAATCTTTTCTGCCTGTTGAATCAAAATTGGAGTATACGTTTTTTCACTATCTTTGAAATGACATAAACCATTCTCACAAATTTCAGTTGGAACTGGTTCGGTAGTAGTTGAAAAAATCTCTTGCATTTCTTCATTAAGTATGAAAAATGATATGGCAGAAAATGCAATACCTGAAATAATAAATAAGCTTAAAAGATTTCTTCCTAAAAGATCGTCTTTTGAAATGCTAGTTGTTTTCATTGCATAGCCTCCGAATTTTCAATTAGGAATCCGGCACTTGCAGTACCATAACCTAAAGCATAATCATATTCATTTTGTAGTGAAAATAGAGCACGATCTGCATTCTGTTGAATCAAAGTCAATAATTGCTCCGGAGATGTTCCTGGATTATTTTCAAGGATTAAGGCAGCTAGACCAGCAACATAAGGAGTAGTAGCTGATGTACCAAAGAAGGGCTTTCCGTCAAGAGCTAATGTTGTCACACCGTCAGGCCCAACTACGTGTGGAGCTAATTTGCCATTATTTGTAGGACCTTGTGAGCTGTATGGTTCTATAATTCCGTCTAGGTGATTAACAGCCCCCACTACGATTGCGCCATGTGCATCAGCTGGAACAGAAACGCTACTCTGTATTACAGGATATTCAAGTTCATCATTTACAGTGAAAATTTCCAAAGCTCCTTGAGGTCTATTTTTAGGTGATGTCATATCCCCTGCGTAAAGAACACCAAGAGAATAAATTCCATCTATGTCTGGAATGTGATGAATATATTCAAAAGGAGTGTCTTCACTTGTGACTTGCTTGTTTGCAGAGAAATCAACTATTTGACCTAGTGGATCAACTAGTACAAGATCAAAATCAGCAACATCATTTAGACCTACATCCCACATCATATGAGCGATAATTGGTTTTTCTTCTGCGATTCGTTCTTCTGTTATTTTGATTGACAAGCCTTCATCAGTTTTTGAAAAATCATGCCAATTATTGAGATTGGAATCGGCAAAATTTCCTTCCCAGTGTTTATTGCCAAAGTTTCCTGCCGGAACAACAAAAACAATGCCATTTTCAACTGCTTCTTCAATTTTCTTTGTTATTGGACTTGTACCGTCAGTTGGGAAATTAGGCCAACCTGCAGACATTGCTATGATATCTATATTTTTTGATATGGCTTCATCTACAGCAGCTGTAAATTCAATGTCGGATTCCATGGCATACAAAAATAGTTCAACATCAGGTGCAACATCAGTTATAATTTCTGCTACTGCAGTTCCATGAAGTGCCTCATCTCCATTCCAGTGTTCAGGAAAAACAGATACACTTGGTCTGAATGATTTTACTTCAACTATATTATCTGAAATTTTTGGATTATTTGTAAATGACAAGTCAAATACAGCTACTTTAACGCCTTTTCCAGTAATTCCAGCATATTGTGCTAAATCAGCATTCATGAAATACACTCCCTCTGATACTGATTCTTCAAATTGTACAGCAGGAAATGGAGGTCGAATGTTTTCAATGCCATTAATTGTTCTGAGTTTTGGAAGGTCTTTTAGATTAATTGTTATCTGAACATTATTGTCATTTTTTACATCTATATTACTAATGGCGCTTAGTTGACCTAAAACTTTTTGATTGTCATCAGTTAGTTGAATGGCTATTGTAGTTTTTCCATTTTTGTAATCTAGTCCTAATTTTTTAGCATCATTTGTAGGATCATCACTTTGAGAAAGAATTGATATTTTTGAATCTACTTTAGTTATAGAATGTTTCTCGGGAGTTGTTAAATCGTCATAGATTTTTTGTTTTATATCATCAAATTCATCTTTAATTTCTTCTTTGTGTTCTTTATCATAAGCATAATCAGATTTTAGAGTTTGAAGAGTCTCCTTAATGTCTGCGATTAATTCTTTTAGTGTACCTTTGAGGTCTTCATCATTTTTTATATTTTCCTTTAACTCTTTAATCTCTTTTTGAATTTCTTTAAGCTCACTTCGTTTTTCCTTTAGTTCATTTTTCTTATTCATCTCTTCACTTTCCTTTTTGACGATCTGCGCTATCACATTTTCTTCATTATCATCATCATTACATTTT
>DATBIP010000117.1:0-2986 GCA_036556885.1 Nitrosopumilaceae archaeon | reverse complement strand
CGTTAACATCTTTTTTTGCACCACCAAATTCTTCTGGTAATCTAATAAATTGCCATTTTCGAAACGCTTCTTCATCTAGAACTCGATCACCTGTCTTGGGATAAGTAATAACTTCTGCATGATTAATTGGATATGTATTGATATTTGCTTGGGTACCGTCAGGTAAAATTACTGGAGCCTTTTCTAGCGAGGCTGAAGATGGGTTTGGCATAAAGTTTCCCCATGGAACAAAGGGCGCAAATGCAACTGCGGTTCCACCTGCACCCAATAGTTTCAAAAAATCCCTTCGAGATAGTGGTTTTGTTTTTTGACTATCCTCTTCAGACATTCAAGCTCTCGTTCTTGTAAAATTGTTTATAAATCTTGTTTACTTTGATACCGAAATTTTGATTTTCTTTGTAGCAAATAAAACCGAAATTATACCGATCGCCAACCCAATTACAATCCCAATTACAAGCAAATAGTTTTGCTCTTGTTCATCTACATCTTCTAAAAATAGAGTTTGAGAAATCATACTATGGTCTACATTAAATGAGATTTCCTTGCTGACCTTATTACCTGCTTTATCTTCTGCAAATATCTTGATTTCGTATGGTCCTTCATCAAACTGACTAGTATCAAATTTTAATTGGGTTTGATCTCTTAATTCTCCATTGGGTAGAATTATTCTTATTCCACCGCTTTCTGGAAGATTTGCATCAATTACTTGAAAATTAATTGGTAATATTTCTGATACTGTCATATTATCTGGTGGAGAGTTAATCAAAAGAGTTGGCTTGGTATTGTCAATGTTTAGTGGGAAAGATTTTGTCACATTAAATCCTACCAAGTCAGTTGCAAAAATAGTTAGCTTGTATGAACCATCTTTGATTAATTGAGATTCGATAAAATTGGAAGTAAAATTGATCTCTTTATCATCAAGAAAATATTTTACTTGGTCAAGATTCTCATCAACAATTTGTGGCATTATTGCTACGTGTTTGTTAATGACTTCTGGAAGAGATAGACTAATTGAAGGTTCTTTATCGTCATGTAAAAGTGTTGAAAACTTTGCAGCTAATTTGATTGGTTCTGTTGTAGAGTTTCCGCCAAACAAAGTTGAGTGCACCAATAGAGTATAGGTTCCAGTCTGATTAATTGGGGTTACTAGAATAGATGAGGTTTGTCCTTTGTTTTTTACAGGGAAAAATCCTCCACCCTCACTAAATGGTGTGGTTCCAAGCCAGTCAATAGAAGGCCAATTCATAAAATGTCCAAATACTCCTGCTGGAACATTAGTTTGAACTATTCTTCCTTCTGGATCAAACACAAATGCAGATACACTTGTATCTTCATTCTCCCATGAGATATCAATAGTGCCAGTGTTAATTGATTTATCAGCAATTTCAAAATAATATTGCCTCCAATCGCCAGCCATGTAACGATTTACCATGTCAAAAGCTCCTTTTACAAATCCGTTTGTATAAATAATATCTTCATCTTCTGAGGTTGTAATTAGTACAGTTCTGTCTTTTGCATCAATTAATTTTTTTACTCCAAAGGAAATTGGGACATTAGCTGTATGTTTGTCAGCTTCAAATGTAAGAAATCCTTGGTAAACTCCTGATTGAAAATCGGTTGGGACAACTAAGGTTGCAGTAATTTCAGTAGAATTTTTTGGAGGAATTTTGACATTTTGATTATCAAGCCAAATTACGTCCCACTTGTCTTTTTTGTAATAATTTGTTGTCAATGTAAAATCCATTGAGGTAGAATTTTTTTGTGTTTCACCAAGCCAATAAGAATATCGTGTAGGAACTGGATAAATTCCTACAACAGGTATGCTTTCAAAGTTCAAATTAGGTTCTGAAACACGAACTTCTTGAACAGTTCCCCATGTTCCTCCTCTGTTTACCAGGGATATTTCGTCACTTGCAATTTTTGTGTCATTATTTTTGTCAGTCCAATCATACAAGTATAGAGATGAAATTTTGAGATCATTTGCATAAACTTGTTCTGTTTTGTTCATGAATTCGTCAAATGGAAAGTTTACATTGAGAATCATTAATGATGCATCATCAGGTATTGGATTTGTTTTATCAAAGTAAGACGAAAGATCCTTGTGCTCTTTGGCATCAACAAGTCTATAATAATTTGGTATGTAGGTTCCAGATTTGTTAATTAGTGAATCTTTTACTTGAACTGCTGTTGTTTCATTAAATTCAGTTTTTTTAATTAGCTTGAGAGTTTGAGGTTTAATTGAAATATCTAAGGTATCATCAGAAGGATTCTCAATTGTAAAAACTGCAGTACTTCGTTCGCCTGGCATTAGTCGTCCTGCAAACCAGCTAGTTTGGGGAAGATTTTTCCCAAGAATACCAAAATCGTTAACTCCAAATAATGTGGAATTTACAGAGTTTATTGGAACATCTAAAACTTTTTTGATATTAGGATATGAAGCATCATTATAGACGATAAATACATTATCTTCTCCATTTACAAATTGTACTGCATCATACACATTGACTAATCCAGATCCTTGCGTGAGAGGATCATTATAAAGATCAGTGGCAGTTGACATTAAGATATTTTTTATTCGGAATGGATCATAGTTTTGATAATTATCTTTCATACTCTCCATTAGAACAGCTGCACTACCTGACACAAGCGGAGCAGCCATGCTGGTTCCACCAAATAAGGTAAATGCTTTTTGTGAAGGATCTTTTTTTATTTTTGATACTGTAGTTGGAGTGAAGCTATATGCACCGATACTCATCAAGTCTGGCTTAGGGTCGCCGATTATTCCAGGACCTCGACTTGAGAAATCCACTATATTGTTATTATGTTCAGTTGTATTTCCAAATCTTGGTTGATCTTTGAATGGTCCATATCCAACATAGACATTGTTAGTTGTTGCACCAACTGTTATTCCGTAGGGGGATGCATTAGGTAATCCAAGTGTTCCATAACCATGTCCAGAATTTCCCGCACTAGTAACTATAGTAAC
>DATBIP010000116.1:0-1529 GCA_036556885.1 Nitrosopumilaceae archaeon | reverse complement strand
TGTTCTAGGTGCGTACTTGGCTATGTATCCAAAAGCAAAAATCATGACCTTCATGATGATGGGATTTTTTTGGAGAATGATACACATTGAAGCAAGATGGTTTCTTCCATTTTGGTTAATCTTCCAGAATATACTACCATTTCTAATTAGTGGTTTTGGTGTTGCAGGTGGAGGAGTGGCGTTTATGGCGCATATCGGAGGATTTCTTATTGGATTAGCAACAGGTTATCTATTCAAAAAAACTCATAGCTCAGAATTTACTTATGGCACCCGTTATGGATGGCGCGGGGATCGTTAATTTTATCATTAAGGAATAAATCGAAGTTATTTTAGTCTAATTCATGCCACTGATTTCAGTCTCCCTTTATCCAGGAAGAACACAGAAGCAAAAAGACGATTTTGCAAAGGCAATAACAAAATCTGCAGTTGATATTCTTAAGACAAAAGAAAATCATGTAATTGTTGTTTTTGATGAAAAACCAAAAGAAAACTGGTTCATGGCTGGAAACCAACTATAACCTATCTTTTTATTTTGTTTGTATTTACAAAACTTATGCCAAAAATTGCTTTAGTTCAATTCAAAGCTTCAACAGAAAAGAATCAAAATCTCAAACGAATTTTAAGTTACATACAAAAAGCATCTAAACATGGAGCAGAGCTCTGTGCGTTTCCAGAGTTTATGATGTTTTACACAACATCTTCTCAAAGTCCTTCAAAGCTTGCAGCTTTATCTGAAACGATCAATGGAGAATTTGTAAACTCGATTGCAAATACTGCTAAAGAAAACCATATTCAGGTTGTAGGTACATTTTATGAAAAGAGCAAGAAAAAAGATCGCGTATATGATACCTCATTTCTTATTAATAAATCAGGAAAAGTCGTTTCTTCATATAGAAAAATACATCTCTATGATGCACTAGGATTTAGAGAATCTAACAAGATGATTGCAGGTTCCAAAATTATCTCACCAACGCAAACTAGTGTAGGTAAATTAGGTATGCTGATTTGTTATGACTTGAGATTTCCTGAAATGTCACGAAGCTTAGTGTCTGCTGGATCAGAGATACTAGTGGCACCTTCTGCATGGGTTAAAGGTAAAATGAAAGAAGATCACTGGGTTACTATTAACAAAACACGTGCAATAGAAAATGGTTGCTATATTATTGCTCCAGATCAAGTTGGAAACATTTACTGTGGACGAAGTATTGTAGTTGATCCTTTTGGGAAAATATTGTTAGATATGAAAAAACGAGAAGGACTAGGAATAGTTAACATTTCTCTTGATAAAGTAAAGCAAACAAGAAAATTATTACCACTTCTTAAAAACAGAAGAACAGATCTGTATTCAAACTTTAGAATTTAGACTTAAACATTTTATGTTTGAGCATTGCCTAGTCCATTTTTGCTTCCAACTATATCGAAATATAACAATTGGCCATAAACACACATTACATGGAACCTTTGTTGGAAGTAACTTTGCCTTCTGTAAAAGTGGGGACGATGCCCTACATCCATTATAATAATTGGAA
>DATBIP010000115.1:0-2834 GCA_036556885.1 Nitrosopumilaceae archaeon | reverse complement strand
CAAGAGAAAAAAAACTAGTTCCAGATTTTGATCTGAAAATAGCATCATAATTATACATTAATCAACATATTAAATTAGGAAAAAAATGCTCATAGACAAAAAAATTCTAATTTCTGGAATTATTATGATGTCTGTTGGAATTTTATTATCAATATACCTCAACTTAATACTGCCAGTTGGAATAACTGGTATGACGGAGGAAGAAACTATCGAGCTTTTAACCAAACAGCAAGAAAATCAAGATTTTGGTACATTGGCCGGGATATTAATTGGAATTGGCTTTATGTTGATTTTAATTAGTTTTGGAGCACGTCGAAGAAAGGGAGAAGGTACAAAAAAGATTGAAAAAAAACCTGAAATCTAAATTTTCTATGGAATTTTTATTTAGAAACTTTTCAGGATATTAAAAAAAGTGTCACGTTGAGCAGGTCTTCTTCCTATTTCACTGACCATATTTGCAAGCTCTAAAACAGATGAATCCGTTGGTTTCCCAGCAGCACGATAGATTTCTTCAGAAAATGCTGTTCCAACCAAATCATTTCCTCCATTGGATAAGGCTACCTGAGCTAATTTTTTTCCGTATGCAACCCAATATACTGAAATATTGTTAAGGGCATTTGCAAGCATTAATCGCGATATTGCAATTATTTTTAGATCATAAACAGAAGAACATTCATGAGTAACTTGTTTTTCTTTTTCTAGTTCTGTATTATCTAAACTAAATTTTAATGGTATAAAGGTGATAAATCCACCAGTCTTTTTTTGTAGTTCTCGAATTTTAATTAAATGATCAATTACATGTTCAGGTTTTTCAATATGACCATAAAGCATCGTTGCATTACTCTTAATTCCTAAATTGTGTGCATGCTCAATTGTGTCAAGCCATTCTTGACCAGTGCATTTTCCCCTAACAATCTTATTTCGAATGTCAGGATGGAACAGCTCTGCACCTCCTCCTGGCATAGAGTCAAGACCTGCGTCCTTTAGCCGTGAAAGAATTTCTTTAACTGAATTTTTTGTCAGTTTAGATAAATAAAAAATTTCTGCCGCAGTAAATGCCTTGATATTTAGTTGTGGATGATTTTTTTTGATAATCTTCATCATGTCTTCATAATAGTCCAATGGCAGATTTGGATGAAAACCTCCAACAATATGTACCTCAGTTGCTCCTATCTCTTTTGCTTTAGATATTCTTTTTTCAATTTGCTCTGGTGTTAGTGTATATGCATCATCTTCATCTCCTTTTCTGTAAAATGCGCACATTTGGCAGCTAGCGGCACAGACATTAGTGTAATTCATGTAATAGGAGGCAGCAAAAGTAACAGTATCACCTACTAGTTTTTTTCTTGTAACGTCAGCTACGGCCCCTAACATATGGAGATTTTCAAAATTCATTAGTTCCATTCCGTCATTAAATGATAATTCCTCTCCCGCAATAGCACGATCAAGGGCTTGTGAATCGCCTACAAGTTGTTCTAACATATTATGAATCCAATTTTCTTCAAATATATAATTTCACTATAGTCAGAGATGGATTTTCAGGTGGTTAATCACGTTAACGTGCGGTCATAGCGTTCAAGTGAGACATACAAATTAGTATAAGTTTCAAACAAATTTATTACATATGGGTTTGCACAAGTGCAAACGATGTGGAAAGGATTTTTCAAGTCTAACAGATGAAATTTATTGCTCCTTTGAATGCGCTTATGCAAAATTTGGAGATCGAAAATCCAGTTTTAAAATTAAGTAAATTCCAATGTTATCAAAATGATACTTTAATGGGTAAGATCGTAATGAGGTAACATTATAAATCAGGATATTTGGTATCATACTATTGAATAAAATTCCACTTGCTGCATTTACAATACTTTTGATTCTTCCTATGGTTACAATGAATGTGTTTGGGGAAGCATCGATCGAGCTAAAATCATACAATACCTCTATTGATCCAAATGGAAATGTATTGGTTATTGGTAAAATTACTGGAGCAGCTCCACATATTCCAGTAAAATTAACAATTTCTGATCCAGATGGAAAAACGATCTATTCTCCAAATGTTGAATTTGACAGTAATGGAAATTTCAAATATCTTATCAGACCAACGCTTCCACAATTCTCACTTGGGACTTATACTGTGGAAGCAACTCATAGAGATTTAGAAACGCCGGTTCAATTACAGTTTGAAGTTCTGTCAACTGGAGGGGTTTCACCAGGTGCAAAATGTACTGGAAACGAATTAGAGGTCCAAGGTTATTGCATGCCATACAGCATTATTGGCGCATCTGTAACAAATGTCTCACTTAACCCACAAAGCAAATCAATTGTAATATCATTGAGCAACTCTGGTGCAGGGTCACTTAACATAAACCCCTCTACTAGTATCATAAAAGGGATATCTAGTATTCTAGTTGATGGAGAGGAAGCAGATAATGTAATTATCAATGGTGATGATGTAACTATAATGTTCCCAGAAGGAACATCAAAAATTGAAATCATTGGCACTACTGTGATTCCAGAGTTTGGACCAATTGCCATGGTAATTCTTGGAATGTCAATTATTGGAATAGTTTTCATAACTGGGCGATACAAAGTATTCGGATTTCCAAAAATCTAATTATTTAAAACTTAGGCATAAAGATATATTTTAAATTTTCATAAGCTAATAGACAGTTTGTCTTTTACATATGTAAAATTAGATAATTGTAAATGATTGAAAAAATAGCTTTCTTAAAAGTTAAGTAGTTTTACTGTGTTAAAAAAATATGGTATTACCATTGGTTGATGAAGATAAGCCCAAATGCTTTTTGTGTCATGAGGGGTTTGATAATATTGAG
>DATBIP010000114.1:0-16159 GCA_036556885.1 Nitrosopumilaceae archaeon | reverse complement strand
TTTAATTAATTTAGTTCCTCATCTATCAGGTCTAGATTTTGAAGATAATGGAAAATTAACCATGACTCTTGGAAATATTGCAAAATTAAAAACAAATGATCATCAACCAAATCTTTCAGTTTCAGATACCGTTAACACTTTTTCTCAAATTGTTACTCTAGTAGAATCTGAACCAAATTCTGGAACATTCGAAAGTTTTGATTCAAGTAATGAATCAACCATTGGAATATTAGGAAATGCACCGCGAGGAGAGTCAGCCATAATACAATATGACGATAAGTCGACTTCAATACTTGCTGGCCCCTCTACTGCTTCTATCTCAATGAATCCTCAAGGCAGCCAATTTAACGCGGGTCAAGAGGCCCAAGTGACAGTAATCGATAATGATCAAAATGTAAATTCAGGCTCCAGAGACATACTGAATGTTTTTAGAAGCACAGCAATAATTCCTTCTTTACAACTAGGTGATCCAGTAACCCTTGAGAAAACATCTAGTCTGAAATTCTATTCTGATTCAACTGATAATCTAAGCGGTGGAACTTTACTAGATTTTTCAGTTCCAGATAAAAACTCTGATCGATTAATCATTAACACAGCTTCAGTAATAGGTACCCCTGACTTTGAAATGATTTCATTAAACATGGGAATAACTGCTAGTAAACTACAATCATTATTCATAGATGATAATTTTGGAACAAATTGGATAAACTTTGATCTAAAATCATTAGAACAACAATTAGGAATTTCATCATTTTCTGATACTAGCATGTCTTTACATTTTGGTGGTTTACCAGGAACAACTATAATTCAAATTTTAGATCCAGGGGATATATCCTCTGGGAGAGGTTTTATACAATTGGATCTTAATATGGCTCTAATTAATTCAATTCCAAGCTCGTCTCCGGTTTTTTTGGTAATCAATTTTGATTCATCCGATAATACAAATCCTGCTGGTGAGATCGCAAATGAAACTGATAGTCAACCAATAGTAATAGACTTCTTTTCTTTTGGTACCAAGAACAATCAAGAAATTAATAACGCAATTTACCGATTTGAATTAGAAGAGACTGCAAACAACTCTGGAATTTTTATTGGAACAATAGAATATGCAATTACTAATCAAGTAAATGTTTTCGATCCATCTTTAATTACATCACTTAGAACAATCGATGATAGAATAAAATTTTTAGTTACTAATAGATTGTTAGATGAAGAAGGAATCAACATTGCATATTCTGATATTGCAGAAGTTGGAGTAACGATAAGCACCTCATCTAAATCTGATATACTAACTCATTCAGGAACGGTTTCGCTAACTTCCACTACTTTTCGTTTTGGTCAACCTGTTTTTTTTGTTTTGACTGATGCTGATCTTAATGTTAAACATGATTCTATAGAAACATACCTGACAGTCAATGATCCTAATTCCCCTAATGTTGATACTGTTGGAACATCAGGGGGTGATATCTTGTTAGAAATTTTGATTAAAGATATTCGGTATAAACGATGTACAGTAAATGGAGTTCAGTATGGTGGGTTAGCTTCTACTGGATTTACTCTTACTGAAACTGGGCCTAATACAGGCATTTTTCAAGGAAGTTTTAAAATGCCTTCTCAAATCTGTGATAAAACAGGCACCAAATTGATTTCTACAGCTGGTGGCAGTCTTGATGCAAAATATCATGATTTTAGAGACATTTCTGGAGAACAAAATATCTTTGGTCTAAGTAGTTTTGGGTCAACATCTACAATGGATAATTCTCCTAAATTAAGTTCTCAAAAATTGATTCTTCCAAAATATAAACAAACAACTGAGGTGACTTTAAGTGGAAAAATAGATAATTACATACAAGGAACCTCCCTTGACATTACTCTGGCTGGCCCTGATCAGTCATTAAAAAAATTCAATGTTGTTGCAACACAAAAAGGAGAATACAAAGCAGTTCTTACTTTACATGATTATTCCTTACCTGGAAATTACAACGTTAGTGTAAATTATAGAGGATCTCATATAGGTGATACATCTTTTCAAGTTTCAAAATATCAGGTTCCAGATTGGATAAAAAATAATGCAAAATGGTGGGCATCAAATCAAATTTCAGATTCTGATTTTATTAAAGGCATAGAACATTTGATTCAAGAAAATATTATTATAATTCCTGATTCAGTTAAATCAGAAAATAATGGACAAAACATTCCAACTTGGATTAAAAAAACTGCTGAATGGTGGTCATCAGACATTGTTTCAGATGATGAATTTATGTCGACTTTGGAATTTTTGGTAAAGAATGGCATAATAAGGATATAATCGAGTCAACTTTTCTTTCATTTAATACATAAATACCCTATATCCTTGATAAATCCAGCACATGAGACCATTAGGAAGTATATTATTGGTAATAATGTCATTTACAATATTATCTTATGGTCTAATTGGAGCAACAAATGCTCAGACTGAAACATCAATTCCTCCACTTTCAGTCAAAACCGATTTACCTTTGTATGCAGATGGAAATACCATCACTGTTACCGGTTTTATAAAAACTCTTAATCCAGACTATCCTGTTGATCTTACACTTATAGTTCGTGACCCAACAGGCAATCTTGTTACAATTAGTCAGGTTACCCCTAATTCTGATGGTTCTTACCAAACAACCTTCATTGCTTCAGGAACTTTCAAAGTCGGGGGAGAATATACTATTCAAGCATCATATAGTGGCCAAAAAGCTACATCTAAATTCAATTTTGTTGGAGGTGAAGGCTATACGCCTCCTCCACCACCCCCACCAGATGAAACTACAGAACCGCCACCTCCACCACCACCAAAATGTGGAACAAATCAAGAATTAGTAAATGGAGTATGCATGGATAAAGAACCTACAGAACCCCCACCACCCCCACCACCCACTTGTGGTTCAGGTACTCATCTAGAGAATGGAAAATGTGTTCCTGATGAAAAAGAACCAGCTGGAGGTGGATGCCTTATTGCTACTGCAGCATTTGGTTCTGAATTAGCTCCTCAAGTTCAAATGCTAAGAGAAATTAGAGATAATACAGTTCTAAGCACTTCATCTGGAATGGCATTCATGTCTGGATTTAATGAATTCTATTATTCATTCTCTCCAACAATCGCTGATTGGGAACGTGCAAATCCAACATTCCAAGAGGCTGTTAGAATTACAATAACTCCTCTATTGACATCACTTTCGATCCTAAATTATGTGAATATTGATTCTGAAGCCGAGATGTTAGGTTATGGTATTAGTCTAATCATATTGAATCTTGGAATGTACATTATAGCACCAGCAGTTGTAATAATCAAATTAAAGAATAGATTCTCATTTTAGATTTTTTCTCTAGGTTATTATATACTTGATACTGTATTATTTTTATGCATATTGAATATGAAGAGTTTGAATCAGTTGAAGATATTTTCATGTACATGTCTTCTGTAGTACCACCAATGAAAAATACGATGCCAATTAATTCTTACAAAGGTTATGTTTTTTCTTTTATCCCTCTCAGTCCATCTACAGGAGATGTTTACTTGTTAATTTACACAAAAGGTAAACTAGATGGAAAAATTTTAGAATTTGACATGAACACGCATACCTATAAAAAAGTAAACTCAATTGAAAGAGCAGACAAAACTTATTTTATTGTTTTAACTCCAAAAAGAAATACAATAGCTGATGTGGCATTAGAAAAATTATAATCTCTTAGCTTCTATTCTAGGAGCAGAAACTGATCTACTTCTAGCATATTTTTCTACAATCTCATCAGGCATTCTACCATTGAAAAGATCTTTACATAACCCACGCAAGTATCTCATAATAGCCCACGTTCCAGCTTTAATTATACCATACATGAAAATCTTCATTGCTGGTCCATATGTCTTGTTTCTAAGAATAATTGGAATAATATCATTAATTACCCGTAAATTATTTTCCCAACACTTCCAAAATAGTGTAAATTGTGCTTCATTTAGGTTTCCAAAATGCATTGAATTTTTCTCACTAAAATCTTGATAAAGTAAAGGTGCAACTAGACCTCTAAAGTTTGTCGCTCTAAAGTCTTGCATCATATCTATTGTATATTGAACCTCATCAGGTGTTTCATCTGGCCAACCAATAATTATTGTCGCTGCTGGGAACCAATGATTTTCATTTAATATCTTTGCACCTTCTCTTACTACACTTCCCCATTCATCAGTTGAAAATGGCCTGGTCTTAACTCCAAGATGTTTTTTAACCATTCGTGGCGCAACAGTTTCAATTCCCAGATTTGTAGAAAGCCACCTTCCATTTTTTTGCATTTCATTTATTTCAGAAATCTTACGAAGAAGATCTGGATCAGCTGCTACTGCAGAGAATGTCATATGAGTAGTACCAACAAAGTTAGCACCTAGACCCTTCAATCCCTTCCATAATTGGGTGATGGCATCGCTGTTGGGTATGAAATCTCTATTATCACACCCATAAAGTAGCATTTCATCTGAATGTAGCCAAATCGAATCAAAACCATAATCAAGATTAATTTTTGCTTCATGTTGCAATCTTTCAAGAGGCAAGTCTTTCTTAGACCTTTTATTTACATCACAAAAATCACAACCTCTTCCACACCCTCTCATTGCTTCAATTAACGAATTGACAGTTGGGCCTTCAATAACAGGAATATTTTGAATATTTTTAACAAAACAATGCATTAATTCTGGAGCATCACCTTTCTCCAAATCATTGAACAAGTCTAAGGCTAACTCATCTGCTTCTCCTACAACAACTGTATCTATTCCATGGATTTTCATTCGATCAGTTTTTGCAAGCTCCCAAGCACCATTTCCTCCAACAACAACATGAAAATTGTATTTTTTCTTTAACTGAATTATATTCGCACACATTCTTTTGAATTTCATTGCAACATAGGATAATTTTTCTGGAGACATTGTTGTTGTTACAGGGGCCATTCCTAATGGATCCATTACATTAATTCCAACTACTTTGGTATCAGGACCAATAGATCTTTCCAAATAATCTGGATTTGCAACAAAAACCTCGTCTTTCTTGTAACCCTGTAATAATGCACTTTCCACTCGTCGTAATCCTACTTGTGCTACCTTTGCTTCCCCAGTTACTGGATCAGTCTCTACTGCAGGACAAAAAACTTTATCAAAAACCCATTCTGGAAGAACCTCATAAGGTCCACACGCAATAAAACCATAAAGAAAATTTCCTCTATAATTTGTCATTAAACTCCGGTCTGCTGTAAGAACAATTCGCTTGCCAGTCAATCCATCAAATTCCTCTCGGTATGATATAAATGATTTACGAAAATACTGTAGACTTTAATTACTTATGTACGAATGAGCAAGAATATCATCTATGAAAGAAATTAGTGAGCCTCGACATTTAGAACCCCACCTCAATGAATCAAGTTCAATGCGAGACTTTGTTTTTGGATTTGGTGACGGAGTAAATACTTCATTGGGAATTGCTGCAGGAGTAGGTGGCGCAGAAGTCTCATCAGATATCATAATTCTTGCAGCGTTAGTAGCAATGTTTACTGGAGCAAAGGCAATGGCCGTTCAAAATTATCTTGCCGTAAAAACCCAACGTGAATTATTAAATTCCGAAATAGAAAGAGAAAATTGGGAAATTGCAAATAAACCTGATGACGAAAGAAAAGAAATCGAAGATATCTATAAAGCTAAAGGATTTTCTGGAAAAGAACTTGAAATGATTGTAGATAAAATTACTTCTGATAAAAAAGTCTGGTTAGATACTATGCTGACGGAGGAATTAAATTTGAATTTAGAAATTGCAGGCCATCCAATTAAAAGTGCATTCCGTATGTTTGGAGCATTTTTACTAGGAGGAATTTTACCAATTATTCCATTTTTCTTTGCAACAGGACTTACTCCATTATTAATCGCTATAGGAATTAGTATTACAGCTTCATTCATAGTTGGAGCAATAAAGTCTAGAATGGCAAATACAAATTTGATTAAAGGTGGAATTGAGATGGCAGGTTTGGGAACTGGAATCGCATTAATTGGTTATGGAATTGGAACTGAGTTGGCCAATATTGGAATTATTGATGTGTAGTTCTTTTTCTTGATGATCTATTTGCAATACTTGCTGCAATTGCACCACCACCTATTCCATTATCTATATTCACAACCGCTAAACCTAATGAACAACTTTGTAACATGGAAGCTAAAGCTGCAACCCCTTTTTCACCATAACCATATCCAACTGAAGTGGGTATTCCGATAACTGGTATGTCAACTGACGAGGAAACGAGTGTTGCTAACGCCCCTTCCATTCCTGCAACCACAATAATTGAATCCACCTCATTTTTTATAAATTCCTTGAGAACAGGCAAGACTCTATGTATTCCTGCAACTCCAACATCATAACTACAAAAACACCTGCAATTCATTGCTTCACACATTAATCTTGCTTCTTCTGCAACTCCAATATCTGAAGTACCCGCACTTAAAATTCCCACTTTTCCTTTATTTTTTTTCAATGGTTTTTTATAAATCAAAATCGATGTTGAATTTTTTCCAGTTTCTACCTTCAATTTGTTTTTCTTAGAAAATTCTAAGATTTTTTTATAATCATTTATTTTTAATCTAGAGATAAGAATGGAATTAGATTTTTTTAATATCCTTTGTATTATTTTTTTTATTTCATTATATTGTTTATTTTCTGCAAATATGACTTCAGGTATGCCACGTCGATATTTACGCCCCGTATCGATTTTTGCAAAATCCTCAATTTTTTCAAGAGAATATAATGATAATAACTTACGAACATTAGGGACGGTCAATTTTCCAGATTTTAATGACTCAAGTATTTCATCTAATTCCAATATGTTGCCAATAAAATGTAATTTAGTTAAAAATCTAATTAGATATTTAAGTTAGAAATCGCATTTTTTACGCTATCTGCTGATTTCTGAAGACTGGCTTTTTCTTCATCATTTAATTCTAATTCGATTATCTTTTCTACCCCATTTTTTCCGATTACTGCAGGAACTCCCATAGTAATATCTGAAAACCCATATTCCCCATCTAGCGCAGTTGCTACAGGAATTATGTTTTTTTTATCTCTTATAACGGATTCTATGATAGTTGAAATTGCATTTCCAGGCGCATGTATTGTAGCACCTTTTAGCTCAATAACTTTTGCAGCAACCTGCTTTGTATCTTGAACTAGTGCATCTAGTTTATCTTTTGAAAGAAGTGACATTAATGGGATTCCAGAAACCGATGAAAATCTTGTTAGTGGTAACATGTTTTCTCCATGTTCTCCAATTACTAATGCTCTAATTGAGCTTCGTGAATGCCCTGTAGCTTCATGAATGAATTGTATGAATCTTGAAAGATCTAACATGTTTCCCATACCAAATATTCTATTTCTTTTAAACCCTGAAACTTTGTATGCAACATAAGCCATGGGATCAAGAGGATTCGTGACTGGAATTATCATAGAATCTTTAGCATGTTTTTTTATGTTCTCAACTACATCTTTGACAATTCCTGAATTAATTTTTAGTAGATCCATTCTAGTCATACCTGGTTTTCGCCCGGAGCCAGCTACAACAACTACAATCTTTGAGTTTTTCATTTCTGAATAATCATTTGAACCTCTTACCTCCACATCTATTCCCTTTTCTGATAACATGTGATTCAAATCCATTGCTTCTCCTTGTGGCAAACCTTTGACTATGTCAAGAAGAAGAATTTGATCATCTAATTTCTTTAATGCAGTAAATAGTGCCGCAGCTGCACCCACTTTTCCTGAACCAACAATTGTAATCATGCCATGCGGTCTAAATATTCAATAATTAAATCTAATGTATTTTTCAAACTATTTTCAAGATAATTTATATTCATTTTATTGATTAGAAATTTATGGTAATTGTAATAGATTCTCAGATTGCAGGAATATCTGGAGATATGTTACTTTGTGCATTAGTGGATTTAGGTGCAAATAAATCAAAAATAATTAATGCAATCAAAATTGCTGAAAAACATCTAACTGGTTCAACAATTAATAAAATTGATTTTGATAAAGTAAAAAAACATGGAATTGAAGCAACCAGATTAATTATTGATGTTAACGAAAAAACTCATGAGCGAAAGGGAATAGAAATTCAAAATTGTGTTGAAAACTCATCTCAAGAAATAGGTCTCTCGGAAAAAGCAAAAACATTTGCGAAAACCAGTATTGAAACCTTGATTATGGCAGAATCAAAAATACATGGGTCACCACTTTCTTCAGTTCATTTTCACGAGGCCTCTAGTATTGACACAGTAATTGATATAATTGGTACAGCCACTGCACTTGATGATTTAAAATTTTTTGATGATGAATTTGTAACTACTCCTGTTGCTGTTGGGGGTGGAACTTTAACCTTCTCTCATGGAACTACCTCGAATCCCGCAAGTGCAATTTTAGAAATTTTTAAAAATTCAGGAATTACAATTTCAGGAGGTCAGGTGAAAGAAGAGATTACTACTCCTACAGGTGCAAGTATGTTAACTAGCTTAACAAAAACTTGTTTAGACTTTTATCCAAAAATGACTATAAAATCAATAGGTTATGGAGCAGGTCAAAAAAACTTTGATGGATTTTCAAATGTATTAAAAATCATTCAGGGTGAAAAAACTAAGGAGTTACTACACGATACAGTTCAGATATTAGAAACAAATGTAGACGACGTATCTGGAGAATTACTTGGAAATCTCATAGAAAAAATAATGGCAAATGGAGCCAAAGATGTTACGATTTCTTCTGCAATCACTAAGAAAGGAAGACCCACCAACCTTGTTTCAGTCATTTGTGATTCAGAGGTTATGAATAAAATAATAGACTTGTTAATTTTAGAAACAGGAACATTAGGAGTTAGAATTCGTACCTCAGAAAGATATACCGTTCCTCGTACAATTGAAAAAATACCTATCACTATTTTAGATACAAATTTTCAGGTAAATTGTAAAATAACTTATGAAGGAACATCAATAAAAAATTTCAAAGTAGAGTTTGATGACATTAAAACCATCTCAAATTCAATTAACCAACCTTTCAAAAAAACAGAGGAATTAATTCGAATTGCTGTAAAGAAAAAACTTGGATTAAAATGAAAAAACTCCATGAATTAATTAATTGGTTTGATAATAAAGGCCGAGTAATTATATCTCTTTCCGGTGGAGTAGATAGTGCACTTGTTGCATATGCTGCCTATCAAAAATTAGGAAATTTAGCAACAGCCGTTACTGCAGATTACAAAACACTTTCAGAAGAAGAACTATCCTGTGCAAAAAAAATCTGCTCGGAAATTGGAATTAAGCACATCATTATTAATTATAACGAGTTAGAAAATGAAAATTTTGTTCGAAACGATAAAAATCGTTGTTTCTATTGTAGAGATGAGTTAGGAAGAAATCTTATTGACCTTTCAAAAAAACTTGATGCACAAACTATTGTTGATGGTACTCATTTAGATGACTTAAATGATTACAGACCTGGTATTAACGCTTTAAGATCCAATGGAATTCTAAATCCACTTGTAGAAACTAAATTTACAAAAAATCAGATCAGAGATGAAGCTAAAAGAATTGGACTATCAATTTATAACAGACCATCAAACTCATGTCTGGCATCACGTATACCATGGGGCCAGAGAGTTAGTGCTGAAAGATTAGCAAGAATTGAAGTCGGAGAATCAATTGTGAAACAAACTATCGGTGCAATTCAGGTTAGGGTAAGAGATTTTGATGGCATGGCTAAAATCGAAGTTGGCAGCAATGAATTGGAACTTCTTTCAAATCAAGTGAAATTGGATGAAATAATTTTAAAATTAAAACAGATTGGTTTTAAATCAATAGTGATTGATCCAGAAGGATACAAATCTGGGAAGATAAATGTAATAGCTGATTGATTTATCTAGATAACGCTGCTTCAACACCTGTTCATGATCAGGTTTTTCAAGAAATGATTCCTTTTTTGAAAGAACAATTTGGGAATCCATCATCAATTCATCGTTATGGTAGATTCGCACAACGAGCAATTCAGAACGCAAGAAAACAAATCGCACTTTTGATAAATGCTCAGCCAAATGAAATTCTCCTAACCTCTGGTGGAACGGAATCAAATAATACCGCTCTTTTTGGGATAGCTAGTCTAAAAAAAGGAAAACATCTCATTACATCATCAATTGAACATGAAGCAATTTTGGAACCATGCAGGAAACTTGAGAAAGAAGGATTTAGAATCACTCACATTCCTGTAGATGATAAAGGCACAGTAAATCCAAAAGATGTGGAAAATTCAATTTCAGATGATACTTGTCTTGTAAGTATCATGTTTGCAAATAATGAAGTTGGTACAATTCAACCAATTCAGGAAATATCAAAGATATGTAATCAAAAAAATGTCATTTTCCATACAGATGCCGTTCAAGCAGTTGGTAAGATTGAAGTAGATGTCAAAGAATTAGGCATTGATCTCTTATCTATATCATCTCATAAAATCAATGGTCCAAAAGGGGTTGGAGCACTATACATAAAAAACGGCATTAAAGTCAACCCTTTCATTTATGGTGGAGGCCAGGAAAATGGATTGAGATCAGGAACAGAAAATGTAGCTAGCATAGTTGGTTTTGGTAAAGCATGCCAACTAGCAAAAGAAAACATGAAAACAAATAATCTGCATTTACAAAACCTTCGCGATGAATTAATCTCAGAAGTAATGCGACAGATTCCTCATGTCAAACTCAATGGTCACCAACAAAAAAGATTGCCTAATAATGTACACTTTACATTTTTTGGAGTAAATGGGGAAGATTTGATAATCAAACTTGATGAAAATGGAATTGCTGCTTCGACAGGTTCTGCATGCTCAGTTAGAGTGCAAAAGGAATCACATGTACTCAAAGCCATGGGATTTTCTCATGATCAAATTACCGGCTCATTACGGCTAACAGTGGGAATATCAAATACAGAGTCAGAAATAAAAAAAACTATTGAAATATTAAAAAAAGTAGTTGATGAACTTCGAGCTTTTTCTCCCCTAAAAGAAAAATATAGATTTTAATTGAAATCTAATTAGATAGTATTTGTAATTTGTCTTCTATATTTTGTTGATAGAAACATCATGGATATGATTCCAACAATTAGTATTAGTATTGATATAGTACCAAATTCTGGAACCACAAAAGTACCAATAATTTCTATATCAGAATCTCCCTCTTCAAATTCGATAGTAATTGTTCTTGAATCAACATCTGTGGCAATTTCCTTGTAAGGAACTTCAACCCCATCAATTAGAATAATAAAAGCATCATCAGTATTATCACTTTTTTTTGCATCAATTGACTGGCGTGGTAAATCTAATGTAAGAGCACCGTCATCTTCTGTTTCTAATATTGCGATTAAAGCAAAAATTTCAGGATCTACTAACATATCTTTTACAGTTGCTCCCCTAATGGTATAATTAACATCAAATGTTCCAGAACTCCCTGCATTAACCTCAAAAATATCAGTTGTTTCTGTAACTGCAAGTTTGGTCAAATATTGAAAATTTGTTTCAATCATAGTATTGGCACCATAAGATGCTCTAACAATATATTTTCCATCTTTTTGCCATTGTGGTCCAGATGCTTGAAAAGTATGTGTAAATTTTCCATCTTGCGCAACAGTAATTTGAGCGATATCGACTAAATTACCTTCCTGAAAGATTTGTAATGTCACGGGAGTATCCAATATAATTGATGTAACATTTCCAGATACTACAATTGTATCTCCCTCTTCATATGAATTTTCAGAAGTAGTCACGGAAATCAATTCTTGACTTTGTGCAAATACTGATACCGTAGATATGGACAAAATCATAATTACTAGAAAAGAGATTTCACTCTGTTTCATGAGTAAATAAAATATCTTTTGTATATTTCCTTTACTAATTATTTGTAAATTAAAAATAAAAAATGAAAAAAGATGAAGATCTAGTATTTTGGAAATACATTCAATCTTGTTTTTGCAGATACAGCAATTATTGATATTATTGCGACTGCGAGAATTAGTGCTGCAATAGCGCCAAACTCTGGTATTACAAAGGTACCAATGATTTCTATCTCTTCTGCTCCTTCAGGGAACATTATTGTAACTCTTCTTGTAGTTGATGTAACTAATTCCTCAGAGTCTGCTTCTTCTCCATCTACGATGACAAAGAGTGGTTCGTCAGCTGTATCAGTGTCTAGGACACTTCTTGGAATGTCAAGTGTAATCATTCCATCACTATCTGTGAGGAGATTGATAACCAATGAAGTTGATTCAACATTGAGTCTAGCACCAGTAACTCCTGCACCTGAAATGGTATAGGGGATACAGTGTCCACTTGCATTTAATTCGCCTGGAGCACATACGATTTTAGTTCCTTCTCCAATTAATTGAACCATAGCTTTAGCGTTCAGTTGTTGGTTTCCGTATGTTACTTTGATAGTATAGGTACCGTCGTATTTCCATGCACTGCCTCCAGTACTAAGTGTTGTTTTGAATTTACCATCACTGCCGACTTGAATCTGATCTACTGCAACTATGTTATTGAATGGTGGTGGACCAATTACTACTAGTCCAATCTCAGTTCCTGGTCTATCGCCAGAAACAATTCCTTCAACAACAATAGATGATTCGTGATCATATTCAGCTTTATCAGTCCAAACCCGAATGGGTATGTCAGCTAGTACTTGCTCTCTTATTTTTTCATTTTCTGGACAATCTGGACAAGCCAGTTCGTCAAAATATCCTTGAGCAAATGCCGCTGAAGTTGATGTTATCAGTACTGCAGCAATTGTGGCAATTACTACATACGACGTACGTGTATTCATCTTGTTTGCGGTTGAGTATATTGACTATTTATGTATATTTAAAAAATGAAAAAGAATGAAGATCTTAGTATTTTGGTAAAATGCTCAATCTAGTCTTTGCGGATACCGCAATAATTGATATGATCGCAATCGCTAGAATTAAGGCTGCAATTGTACCAAATTCTGGAACCACAAAGGATCCAATTATCTCAATTTCTTCAGCTCCATCTGGGAAGTTAATTGTCAAAGTCCTATCCGTAGCGGTGGTTGTTTCCTCAAATTCTACCTCTTCCCCATCTATTAAAACGAAGAAATCATCGTCTTCTCCATTGGTTTTTGCATCAATTAATGCTCTAGGAAGTGTAATGGTTAATTGTCCATCACTAGTAGTTGTTATTGCAACAACCAATGAATTTGCTTCGTCGTCTGGGGTTACACTATTGACCTTACCTCCAGTTATTTTATAGCTAAGCACAAAGTCAGTTCTATCGACCTTTACTGTAGTTCCAGCTCCAGTACCGCCACTAGAACCACCAAACTCAAAGGTAGTCTCAGCTGTTCTAGCTTGAGTTCCATATAGTACTTTAACGGTATAGGTTCCCTTTGATTTCCAAAGTCCTCCACCTGCTGTGATTTCTGTACCAAATTTATGGTCAGCACCAACATCAAGTTGTTCAATACCAACAATATTGCCATTAGCTGCAATAACTTGAAGACTCACTGGAGTGCCTGACAGAAGATCTCTGACTTCACCAGAAATAACAACTGTATCACCATCTGCATAAGAGTCCTTATCGGTCGTGACGGAAATAGGTGCTAACATAGGTTCAGACATTTGTGCAAAAGCAGATCCTCCACTTATGCTTGCAATGATAATTGCTAACAAAGTGAATATCTTGAGATTACTCATCGTCAATAACGGGTTTAATAATGCTATTTAACTTTATGCAAAAAATTCTTGACTAAATCGCCGAATTATGGTAGGTGGCCCAGATTAGATATATATTAACCTCTCGGTGATTTTCGACGGTTTGTGTAAATTTTTAGTACTTACAGCTAATGTTAATCCGGAGGTTGCATTTTTTGGCAACTAAACGAAATCCAGTTCTTGTTCCTCATCATGTTTATGTTCCAAAACATGAAATTATTACCAAAAAAGAAGCAGAGGATGTTTTACAACAATTTAATTGTAAACCCACAGAACTCCCATTGATTTTCGTTAATGATCCTGCAATAATAGGACTAGGTGTAAAACCAGGTGATATGATCAAAATTACAAGAAAAAGCGCAACAGCTGGCGAGAGCATCTATTATAGATATGTGGTAGAAATCTAATGGCAGACACATCTAACAAACGTTGGCCAATAATCCACGATATACTCAAAAGAGAAGGCATTGCTCGTCAACATCTAAACTCTTTTGACGAATTTTTGGAAAGAGGACTACAAAGTATAATCAATGAAGTTGCTCAAATAGAAATTGAGAATGCAGAATATCCATATAAAATTCAACTTGGAAAAATAAAACTTCAACAACCCAGAATGATGGAACTTGATGGTTCTATTACTCACATTACTCCAGCAGAGGCAAGATTACGAAATGTCTCATATTCTGCCCCTGTAATGATGGAAGCAAGTGTTGTTGAAGATGGAAAAATCTTAGAATCACGTTTTGTGCACATTGGTGATATTCCTGTAATGGTAAGATCTAATGCTTGTATCTTACACAATTTTTCTGATCAAAAATTAATTGAACACGGTGAAGATCCTCATGATCCTGGTGGATATTTTATCATTAATGGTTCAGAAAGAGTAATTGTTGGATTGGAAGATCTTTCATACAACAAAATTATTGTTGATAGAGAAACCGTGGGTGGAAATACTGTTTTCAAAGCCAAAGTCTATTCTTCAATTGTAGGTTATAGAGCAAAACTTGAGTTAATGATGAAAGGAGACGGTCTCATAGTTGCAAGAATTCCAGGTTCACCTGTTGATATCCCAGTTGTAACATTAATGCGAGCTCTCGGACTAGAATCAGATAAAGAAATTGCAGCTGCAGTATCTCTTGTTGATGACATTCAAAATGAGCTTGAAGGTTCATTTGAAAAGGCTGGTGATGTCCCAACATCAAAAGATGCAATTGTATACATTAGCAAACGTATTGCCCCAGGAATGTTAGAAGAATTCCAAATTAAAAGAGCAGAAACATTGTTGGACTGGGGACTTTTACCTCATCTTGGAAAATATCCAGAAAATAGAAAAGAAAAAGCTCAATTCCTTGGCGAAGCTGCATGTAAACTTCTTGAATTAAAACTTGGTTGGATTTATCCTGACGATAAAGATCATTATGGAAATAAAGTGATTAAATTTGCAGGACAAATGCTAGCCGATTTATTCAGAACGGCTTTTAGAAACTTGGTGAGGGACATGAAATATCAGCTTGAAAGATCAGGACAAAAAAGAGGAATTAATGCTGTTGCTGCTGCAATTAGACCAGGAATTGTAACAGATAAACTAAACAACGCAATTGCAACTGGAAATTGGGGAAGAGGAAGAGTAGGTGTTACACAATTACTGGATAGAACCAATTATTTGTCTACAATCAGTCACCTTAGAAGAGTTCAATCTCCTTTGAGTAGGACTCAACCTAATTTTGAAGCACGAGATTTACATGCAACTCATTTTGGAAGGATTTGCCCTAGCGAAACCCCTGAGGGTTCTAATTGTGGGCTGGTAAAAAATTTGGCCTTATCAGGAATTATTTCAGTACATGTACCATCAGAAGAAATCGTTGAAAAAATATTCGATTTAGGAACTCTGCATTTTACCGAAGCAAAAGATGATTTGAAACGGGATGGAACTCGCGTATTTGTTGATGGAAAACTAATTGGGTATTATCGTGATGGAGAAAAACTAACAGAGTCTTTACGTGAATTACGACGAACATCAAAAATTCACCCTCACATTGGAATCTCTTTTCATAAATCAGAAGTCGAAGGAGCTACTAAGAGAATATACGTTAATTGTAATGCTGGTAGAGTTTTGCGACCACTCATTATAATCAAAGATAACAAACCTCTATTATCACAAGATCTAATTGACAAAGTTTCCAAGAAATTACTGTCATGGAATGATCTTCTTAGAATGGGCGTAATCGAACTTATTGACGCAAATGAAGAGGAGAACTGCTTTATTGCTTTTGAAGAAAAAGAATGTAAAAAACATACACATATGGAAATTTTCCCATCCGCAATCCTTGGTGCCGGTGCATCAATCATTCCATATCC
>DATBIP010000113.1:0-4122 GCA_036556885.1 Nitrosopumilaceae archaeon | reverse complement strand
ACAATCCCTTCTCAAAGATGGATACACTCCAGTAATCTCACCTATTGCAATAAGTGAAGAATCAGACTTTCTAAATGTTGATGGCGATAGGGCAGCTGCCTATGTAGCTGGAAAGATTCAAAGTGACAAAGTTTTGTTCCTAACAAATGTTGATGGACTGTTGATCGATGAGAAATTAGTAAAAAATCTCACCCTTGCTGAGGCAAAGGAAATAAGACCAAAGATTGGATTTGGAATGGAAAAAAAGATACTAGCTGCAACTGAAGCACTAGATATGGGGGTAAAAGAGGCATTGATTGCAAATGGGCAAAAAGAAAATCCTATATCATCAGCTATCGCTCATGAAAATTGTACGGTAATTAAAAAATGACTGAAGAGCAATACATGGGAAATCTGTATCAAAAGTTTCCCGTTACAATAGAAAAAGGCAAAGGAGCTCATGTGTGGGATATCAATGGAAAAGAGTACATTGACTGTATGGGAGGATATGGAGTAGCGCTAGTAGGACACCGAAACGACCGCGTAGTAAATGCAATAAAATCACAACTTGAGAAAATAATTACTGTTCATAGTTCACTATACAACAAGACAAGAGAGGAATTTCTTGAAAACTTGATAAGAATTGCACCAAAGGGTTTGTCTCAAGTTCATCTCAATAATAGTGGTACAGAAGCTGTAGAAGCTGCAATAAAGTTTGCAAGAAAATTTACTCACAAAAAAGGAATGGTTGCAATGAATGGCTCGTACCATGGAAAATCAATGGGCTCGCTATCACTTACCTTTAATCCAAAATATAGAAATGAATTCCAACCTCTGGTAGAGAAGGTGTCATTTTCTCCGTTTGGAGACATTGACGCACTACGTTCTACAATTGATGATGATACTGGCTTTGTAATTTTAGAACCTATCCAAGGAGAAAGCGGAATTCATGTGGCTCCTGATGGATTTTTACAAGACGTTAGAAAACTCTGTGATGAAAAAGGAATCCTTCTAGTTTTTGACGAAATTCAGTCTGGATTTGGGAGAACGGGACGAATGTGGGCATCAGAACACTGGAATACAATACCAGACATCATGTGTCTTGCAAAAGGAATTGCAGGCGGGGTACCAATGGGCGCAACATTAGTAAAACCAGATATTTTAGCTTGTATCAAAAAAGGTGAACATTCATCTACATTTGGTGGAAATCCACTTTCTTGTGCTGCAGGAATAGGTGCCATCCAGGCATTAACAAAAGACGGTTTAATTGACAATGCAGAAAAGATGGGAAGGGTATTTCAAGAAGGATTAGAGCGACTAAAAAATAAACATAAAATAATTCGTGAAGTTCGTGGCAAAGGCCTCATGATTGGAGTAGAGTTAAAGTTTGAAGTAAAGGATATTCTCATGGGTGCAATACAAAATGGAGTATTGTTGTTATACTCGGGCAGAAACATTATCAGGCTTTTGCCTCCTCTTGTGATAACAAAAGAGGACATCTTGAAGGTAGTAGATATATTGGATATGTTACTAGACGAAGAGGAGAAGAAAAAAAATGTATAGAGATAAAACTGATGAAAAAATAATAGAGTTTTTGAGAAATGATTCAAGAGAATCATTTGTAGATATTGGAAAAAAGTTAAAGCTATCAGAATCTGCTGTAAGACGTAGAGTAAAAAATCTAGTTGATAGTGGAACGATAAAAAAATTTACAGTTGAGATTGGTGAGGGAAATACAACTAGCGCATTTGTATTGATCTCAGTAGAGTCATCAATTGATACATCAAAGGTTTCATCAAAGATTAGCAAACTGCCAGGAGTAAAAACAGTATACGAGATTACTGGTCAGTATGACATTACAGTAATTATCACAGCACAGAACATTAATGAAATAAATGCATGCATAGATGCACTACGAAAGGTACCTGGCGTTACTGACACTAATAGTGTGATAATTCTAAGAACAGTAACATAAAACGAGATTCGGCTAGAAATTTTTAAAATCCACTAATTTAGAACCATATGTATCAAATCTCGACGAGATTAGTACGGATATATTTATATTCCATGTTTTTTACACCTAAATTCGCAATGGATGATCCGAATTACTATGCAAATCTATACAATGCATATGACAAAAAACCAAGAAAGATACGTGTGCTAGATAGTACTCTACGCGAAGGAGAACAGCATCCAGGGGTATCATTTACCATCAAACAACGAATACAGATTGCATGGATGCTTGATTATTTTGGAGTAGACCAAATTGAAATTTCTCCAGTAGTGTCTAAGGATCATTTTGAAGCAACGAAAACAATTATCAAGCAAGGCTTGAAGGCAGACATTGTTTCACATGGAAGAGCACTAAAAGAAGACATAGACATATCTCTCAAGTGTGATGCAAAGTGGGTTGCAGCTTATCTTGGAATTTCAGATATTCATCTCAAAGATAAATTAAGAATTACTAGAGAAGAAGCTCTAAGACGCTCTGTAGAAACTATTGAATATGCAAAATCACATGGTCTAAAGATTAGATTTACTGTAGAAGACGGAAGCAGAGCTGAGCCAAAGTTTTTGTTACAAGTTTGCAAAGCAATTGAAGAGGCTGGAGTAGATAGAATTAGTTTGCCTGATACGGTTGGAATAATGCGACCTCTAGGAATGTATAATTTTGTACAAACTGTTCGCAAAGAAATTGACGTCCCATTAGATGCTCATGTTCATAATGATATTGGTTTTGCACTAGCCAATGCGTTTGCTGCGTGTGATGCAGGAGCTGATCAAATACACACAACAATTGATGGTATTGGAGAAAGAACTGGAATTCCTTCCCTTGCAGAAACAGCAGTTGCACTTACCTACTTGTACAAATCACCAAATGATTTTCGATTAGACATGCTAATGGATCTTTCACGACTAATTGAGCAATACACCAAAATTACACCATATGATTCTAAACCCATAGTTGGCTCTACTGCCTACAAACACAAAGCTGGAACTCATCTGGCTGCAATACTTAGAAATCCTGCAGCTTACGAGCCAATTCCACCAAGTGTTGTAGGAAATAGGCGAAGAATAGTTTTTGGGGAATTGGCTGGAAAAACCGGTGCTGCATATCTCATGTCACTCTTAGGACTTCAAAAAGACGATAATGGCGCCAAAGAGGTAGCCTTGGGGCTAAAGAACCTCAGAATGGGGGATTTAATAGAAATCCCTCTAGAAGACAGGCTTGAAAGAAAGATAATTAATGACAAAGAAGGGATCAAAGAGAGAGAAAAATGACTAACTGTCCAGAATGTGATGCAAATATCTCCATTCCAGGCGATGCGCTGGAAGGGGAAATTATAACCTGCCCAGATTGTGGGGCAAGTTTTGAGCTAGTTAAAGGAGCTAGTGGGTTTACACTAAAGCCTGCACAGACAGTTGGCGAGGACTGGGGGCAGTGACCTCAAAAATCTCTGTTCTCTATGATACTATCCGTTGGGAAGAAAAGGCTCTATCTGAAGCTGGCAAAAAAAAGAACGTAAATCTAGAGATGGTAGACTGCAAACAACTGTCCTTGGATCTTGATAAGAACACTAAACAGTATGGAACGGTTTTACAAAGATGTGTAAGCTATTACAGAAATCTTCATTCGACTGCTGCACTAGAGGGATTGGGAGTAAATGTCATAAATTGTCTCAACACAGGAATTTTTGCGGGAAATAAACTATTTACACATATGTTACTACAAAAAAATGGCATTCCTACTCCTTTTGCTTCTGTAGCATTTTCAATGGAAGCCGCGATAGAGACGCTTGAAAAACATGGTTATCCACAAGTAATCAAGCCCACAATAGGAAGCTGGGGCAGGATGATCTCTAAGATTAATGACGCAGATTCTGCAGAGGGAATCATTGAGAGTAGAGAAAAAATGTATCCTATTTACCAAGTACACTATTTGGAGGAATTTGTTAAGAGACCTCCTAGAGACATTAGGGCAATTGTTGTGGGAGATAAGGTAGTTGCTGCAATTTACAGAAATTCTGGAGATGGTTCTTGGAAAACCAACATGGCCTTGGGTGGAGTTGCTGAATCATGTAAGGTATCTAATGAAATGGAAGAAATATGTATAAGGGCAAAAAATGCAGTGCAAGGACAAAT
>DATBIP010000112.1:0-5206 GCA_036556885.1 Nitrosopumilaceae archaeon | reverse complement strand
TACCAGGCTGAGCTATCGAGGCACATATCGGTTCCTATCAGAGTTTATAAAAAGCCTTTTTGGTTTTGAACCAGTGAAAATATCAATTTCCGGAATACGTGGGATTTTTGGAAATGATTTTACATTAAGAGATGTTTTGAGGTTTTGTAACAATTTTTCACGCCTAATTCACTCAAAAAAATGTGTAATTGGTTATGATACAAGGTTTTCATCAGTCATGGTATCAGAAACTGCTTGTGCTGCATTGATGCAGTGTGGAATTGATGTTTACAATCTAGGATTAGTTCCAACTCCAGTAATTTTTAGAGAATCGCGAAAATATAATGCAGGTATTATCATAACATCTTCGCATAATCCTCTAGAATGGAATGGTCTAAAATTCATTGTAAATGGAAGGGGGATTAATGAAGAAGAATTACTAGTTCTAACAAGTGATAAAGAAACTTCCAAATCTGTAATTGGTTCAGAAATTAAGATAGAATCTAATTACATTGATGAGGCTGCCAAACTAATTGGAAGAGTATCTGGTTCACCAAAAGTAGTTGTAGATATTGGTGGAGGTGCTGCTAGAAATGTGGCTCCATTTCTTTTAGAAAAAATCGGATGTCAGGTTAAAACGATTAATGAGAATTTGGAATCTTGTTCGCGTGGGCCTGATCCAACCTCAGATGATTTGAAAGATTTGATTTCTAATACTAATGGAGCTATTGGTTTTGCCTTTGATTTGGATGGAGATCGTCTAGTAGTTGTTAAAGATGGGAAAAAACTATCCCCCGATGTAACATTAGGATTAGGAGCTGCAAAGGCACTTGAGCTTGGCTACAAAAAGTTCGTATTGAGTATAGATACTAGTATTTCAATTGAAAAATTTATTAGAAAAAAAGGTGGAGAGGTAAAACGTTCTAAGGTTGGCGAGGCCAATGTTATAGATCTTATTTTAAAAACTAAATCACAAGCAGGGGGAGAAGGAAGTAGTGGTGGATTTATTCTTCCCGAATTCAATTATTGTCGTGATGGAATTCTAACTAGTGGCTTAATTGCATCTATGATAGGTACATCTAGTTTTGAAGACATTCTCAAGTTTATGGAAGGATATCATCAAGTTAGGGATAAGATCGTAATCGAATCAAAGTTACATGATAAAACGTTAGAAAAATTACAAGAAAAAATGTCAAAACAGTTTGGACAAATTATTACATTGGATGGAATTAAAGCAATAGTTGATGAAGATAGTTGGGTACTTGTTCGTAAATCCAATACAGAAGACATTATCAGAATATCTTCTGAATCAAATGATATACAAAAAGCAAATACTATTGCAGAGCAAACAAAAGAACTAGTGAATCAAAGTTATGCTCAAGTTAAATGAAAAAGAAATCATTGCTATTTTTCAGAAAAGATTAGGAAATAAGAAATTTGTTTCAGAAGACGTAGAAATTTTTAGAATAGGTAAAATCAATCTTGTAACTAAAGTTGATACTTTAGTCCAAAGTACCGACATTCCATTAGGAATGAAATTAGATGACGCAGCAAGAAAAAGTGTAGTTGCTTGTGTCAGTGATTTTGCAGCAAAGGGAGTAAAGCCACTCTTTGGTATGGTATCAGTAACAATTCCCAAACAATTTTCTAAATCAAAGATAATGTCTTTAGCTCATGGATTAAGTAAGGCAGCTAAAGAGTTTGATCTTAAATTAATTGGAGGAGATACTAATGAAGGAAGAGAATTAGTAATTCAGATCTCGTTATTTGGAACTGCTAAAAAAATTGTGAAAAGAAGTGGAGCAAAAGTAAACGATGTAATAATTACCACTGGCCCATTTGGATATTCATTAGCAGGTTTGAAAATACTTTTAGAAAAGAAAAAAGCTACAACAGAATTTTCAAAAAAAGCAAAAAAAACTGTTCTTAATCCATCGCCTAAGTTAAAATTTGGTATAACAAATCAGAAGTTTTTTTCGTCTTCAATGGATTCTAGTGATGGCTTATCAACAACCCTAAATGAAATGTCAAAGCAAAGTAAAAAAAAGTTTGTTTTAACAAAACTTCCAGCTAATCAGGATCTCTTTGAATTTGCAAAATCCAATAGATTAGATCCTATAGATTTGATTTTCAATGGTGGTGAAGAATATGAGATAGTTGCTACCATTTGTCCTACAAATCTTTCTAAAGTAAGGAGTATCGCTAGAGCACAAAAAATACCGTTATTTGAACTAGGTTACGTCAAAAAGGGATTTGGTGTAATGTATAAAACCGATACAAAAGAAACTCAAATTAAAGATAAAGGTTGGCTACATTTTCGAAGTTAATGTTTTTTAAACCCTTAATGTTGTGGGTAGACATTGTCTGAATCTGATTACGAAGCTGAAGCAAAAGCTGAAAAAATTGAGGAGATTAAAGCTGAGGCTGAAAAGATCAAATCTGAAATGCAGTCTGGAATCAAGCTAGAGGAAAAAGAAAAAATAAAACTAGAAGGAAAAAAGCAATCCAAACAAGAATCTTCTGAAGAGACCAGAGAAAAATGGGGAATTGCGCACATTTACAGCAGTTACAACAATACCGTAATTCACATTACAGATTTAACAGGAGCTGAAACTGTAGCAATTAGTTCAGGCGGCATGCACGTAAATGCTGATAGATATGAGTCATCACCTTTTGCAGCTATGAAAGCATCAAATGCAGTAGTGGAAGCAGCTACTACAAAGGGCTTTACTGGATTACACATAAGAGTAAGAGCAGTAGGCGGAGTAGGCTCTAGAGTTCCAGGCCCTGGTGCACAGGCAGCAATACGAGCTCTAGCAAGAGGCGGCTTTAAGATAGGACGAATTGATGATGTTACTCCAATACCTCATGACACCACTAGGAAAAAAGGTGGCAAGAGGGGTAGAAGAGTCTAGTCTGATTCTATAAGTTTTAATCTAATTTTACAACCACGTGATTCAAAAAAATCAATCATAAAATTAGTGAGTTTCTCATCATTTTTTCTACCCTTTGCTTTTTGTATCATATCTGAAAATATTTCTTCAATTTTTATTCTTAGAGTAGGTGTTATCCAAAGAGGAACAAAAGTCCAACCAAATTTTGAAACTGGATTACCGAATTTATAAGCATCAGATACTTGACATTGAGTTTGTAGATGGCTGAGTGCTTTTATGAGTAGTATTTTATCTTCATCGTAATTAGTGGTACTTATTTCAAAAATAGTTTTCATTGATTATCTAAAACATCTTCTGTAAAAGTTTCATTGTTTGATGATTTGTTAGTAAGTTTTTCTGAGAGGGATACAAATTTTCCATCTTGCTCAATATTGATTTTAGTTTGCATTCGAACATTTATCCCTACAGATCGAAACAAAGCTAAGAGTTTACCACCATCTATTTCTTCATCAATTTCACCAGAAGAAAGTAATTCGGCAAGTTTATCAACTATTATTTTTGTTTCAGCAGGATATTGAGATTCTGCGTTTGTTAATACTTCTAGACCTCTATAACCTAAATTTTTTACTAGTATTTCTCTTGGATTAGATTGTAAATCTATTGAGGGTTTATGTTCCTGCATTTTTTTAAAAGCTATATTTTTTTCCATTTCCGCTAGACGGCGTTTCTTTAATAGTTCAAGTTCCTTGTCTTCTTCACTCATCCCTTAATCACTCCTATTGGCATCAATTTTGCCACTCGAGTAGCAATACCTAGCTCATGAGAGACGTTAACAATTGCATCTACGTCTTTGTAAGCTTGTGGAGTCTCTTCAACAACTCCGTCTCTAGTTAAGGCCTTAACTACAATTCCTTTATCTGAAAGATATTTTTTTACTTGTGATTCTGTATAGTCACGTCTAGCTTTTGTTCTAGACATTGTTCTTCCTGCACCATGAGCAGTAGAACCAAAAGTAAGACTCATAGAATTAGGTTGGCCGAGTAGTATCCAGCTTGCTGTTCCCATAGAACCTGGTATAAACACGGGTTGACCCAGATCTCTGTATTTTAGAGGAACTTCTTCTTTATTTGCGGGAAAAGCCCTTGTTGCACCTTTTCTGTGAACAACAACTGATTTTTGTTTGCCATCTATAGTGTGTTTTTCAACTTTTGCAATGTTGTGGGCAACATCATAGACTAAATTCATCTCTAGATCAGATTCAGATTGTTTTAATACTCTCTCAAATGATTTTCGTGTCCAATGAGTAATCATTTGTCTATTACTCCAAGCAAAGTTTAAAGCTGCAAACATTGCTTTCCTATATGATTCTCCCTCCTCAGATGTATTTGGAACACATGCTAATTCTCTATCTGGTAATGAAATATTATATTTTTTGAGAGCTTGTTCTGAAATTCTAAGATAGTCACTACAGATTTGATGACCAAACCCACGTGAACCACAATGTGTTAAAATTGTTACCTGGCCTAGTTCTATTCCCATTCTTTTTGCAGCTTCCTCGTCATGAATTTCTGAAACTTTTTGTACTTCAAGAAAGTGATTCCCTGAACCTAAGCTACCAAGCTGAGGTGCGCCTCGTTTACGAGCTTTATCAGAAACTTTGTTTGGGTCTGCATTTTCCATATGACCATTTTCTTCGCAGACTTCTGCATCTTCTTTTGTGCCATACCCGTTATCTATTGCCCATGGAACTCCTCTAACTAGCACTTCATCAAGTTGTGAGCTGCTTAGTTTAATTGCACCCTTTGAACCCACTCCAGAAGGAATTGAATTGAAAAGATCCGTTACTAATTCCTGTAATTTTGGTCGAACATCTTTTTCTTTGAGGTTTGTTCGTAATAATCTCACTCCACAATTAATATCATAACCTACGCCACCAGGACTAATCATCCCTTCCTCTGCATCCATGGCGGCTACACCACCTACTGGAAAACCATATCCTTCGTGACCATCTGGTAATACGACAGCGTTTTGCTGTATACCAGGTAACGTAGATACATTGATGGCCTGATCAATTGTTCTATCACTCATCATTTTTTCAAGAAGTTGGTCATCAGCGTAAATAATAACAGGAACTCGCATTCCTTTTGATTCATCTTTTTCAATTTTGTATGTCATATTTCCAATTTTTTTTGGAATCAAACTAGGCATTAAGATCGGTAAATGGTCATGCCAAGATAATTTAAATCATAAGTAGATTTATTTTCGATACAAAACCAGATACAATATTGTCAATATTACCAATAGATGGCGGTCGTTATGGAACAAAAGAGATG
>DATBIP010000111.1:0-1776 GCA_036556885.1 Nitrosopumilaceae archaeon | reverse complement strand
GAAATTCATTTTTAGTAACAATTACACCTATCTGAGAAGCTAAAATATATTGAGAATATCCAAATATTACAACTCCTACAATTAACACTACTAGTAAGACTTTCCTACCTGTTTTCATGAAATATCTCTGAGAAACTGGTTTTTAAAACTAAATGAGCAAAAACCAGATAACATGTGTAAAAGTTTTGATATCTTCTTTAAGCTACTTAGAGCTAACAAAATAAATTAAATCTTGCCTAGAAAAATCAAATGGCAAAAATTAAGCTCAAATTCGGAGAAAATGAAATTGAGATCGAATCTAGGGATTTTTATGTTGATAACAAAACCTTAGGTGAAGTTATTCAAAGTGTAACAACCCATATGGAAGAAAATAGAGCTCGAATAATATATGATGAAAAATTTTACCAACAGACTAGAACCAATAACCCATTTGAATCAAATGTTAATTATCTAAGAGCTCTTGAAAATGCTGAAATTCATGAACCTGAATATAATGAACCTGTTCCTATATTTGCTGAAGAAATAAAAGACAAAATTCTCTTTTTAGGGAAAAAATCTTTCTTTAATCAACCAAGAACAGTATCTGAAACTGTAAGTGAGATGCGAGAATATGGCTGGTCTGCAAGTCCACTTTTAGTATCTAAAGTACTTGCTAAAATGGCATTCTATAAAGAAATACTAAAAAATTCTAAAGATAATAGAAGCTATTACTTAGTTAAAGAAGCACTACTAACTACTTAGATTGGTACTTGCAAAACTTGCAATTTTCAAATACATCTCCTTGTAAGTGATCAAAATGTGTATTACATTTTTTACATGTATGATGCATGTCAAAATATCCGTCCTGCTCAATATCACTAACTCGATTTGATTCAAGTTCTGTACTTTTACACTTGATACAATGGCATCCGCATTCCATTAAATCAATTAATTATTAGCCGATAATGTATGTATAGTTGTAAGTTATTACAAAAATAGTGACAAAAAAAAGGGAAATACCCTTAGAAATTGATGATCATTTCAAAATGTATGGGAAAGAACCATGGGAAGTTGACTATGGTGAAAAATGCCCAATATGTAATGTAAGAGTAGACGAATATGGATTTTGTTCTTGTGGCTCTAGCGGAGATTGAGCTTATTTCTTAGTTGAAGCAATATCACTGCTGAAATGCCAATAAAAAATGGAACAAATAATGGAAATTCCGGAACCACTGAAGTTCCTATAATCCGAATTGTTCCAGAATTTTCAGGTCTAATGTTCAACCATACATGAGTGCTATTTGAAAAAAATTCATGTTTTAGAATTTTTTGATCATCTAGATAAACTTCATAGGGATTCCATAATAGTTCTAGAGGAATTATCAATGTTATCAGTTGCTTATCTCCATTAACGTTGAAGCTCATACTCTTTGTGGGTTGATCAAAATTAAATGATGAAATTTCTGCAAGTGTTCTAATACCTACAACAAAATTCCTGTCTTCCCATTGTACTTTTGTTAGATTGGTTGATTCATTAATTACATATTCAATATTTGCATCACATATAGCATTTTGAGATCTGCCGTAACAGGTAATACCTTTTGCATCTTGCAATAATATTGGACTATTGTTTACAAAAACTAGATCTACACCTTTGGGAAAAATAATTGTAGTTGTTTCCTCATTAAAAAAGTCCCATACCCACATTCCATCTTTATAAAAAAGTGCGTCACCAAGATCATATTCAATTATTACATCTTCTTTTGATGGAAAAATCGTTATTCCTGTTATACTTTC
>DATBIP010000110.1:0-3766 GCA_036556885.1 Nitrosopumilaceae archaeon | reverse complement strand
CTTGTGTCGGTAGAGCAAGTGCTTCATCCCGTGAATTTGTATGCAATGATTGAGTTCCACCAAGAACTGCTGCTAATGATTGTATAGAAACTCTTACACTATTATTGTCTGGTTGTTGTGCGGTCAATGACTCCCCGCTTGTTTGAGTATGGAATTTTAGTTGTAAAGATTTTGGATCCTTTGCATGAAATTTTTCTTTTAGTATTTTTGAGTAAATTTTTCTCGCTACTCTAAACTTGGCAACTTCTTCAAATAGTTCTATAGTACAGCAAAAAAAGAAAGATAATCGAGGTGCAAATTCGTCAATCTTCAAGCCTCTATCCAAACATGTTTGGATATATTCAATTGCATTTGCAAGTGTAAAAGCAACTTCTTGAATTGCAGTTGCTCCTGCTTCTCTCATATGATAACCTGAAATTGAGATTGGATACCATTGTGGGACTTCTTTTGCACAGTATTGTATCATATCTCCAATTAGTCGCATTGAGGGTTTGGGAGGATAGATGTAGGTATTTCTTGCAATGTATTCTTTGAGAATGTCATTTTGAGTCGTTCCTCTAAGCTCCTTGCTGTTAAATCCCTGAGATTGTCCTACTGCAATGTAGTATGCAAGCAGTGTGGAGGCAGTCGAGTTAATTGTCATTGAAGAGCTTACCTTGCCTAGTGGAATTCCATCAAAGGCAGTCATCATATCTTTTAGGGAAGCAATTGATACACCGACTTTGCCAACCTCTCCTTCTGCTTGTGGGGAATCAGGATCATATCCTATCTGAGTCGGAAGATCAAAAGCCATGCTAAGGCCAGTTTGACCTTTTTCAAGCATGAACTTAAAGCGCTTGTTTGTTTGAGCTGCGTCACCAAATCCAGAATACTGACGCATGGTCCAAAGTCTTTCACGGTACATATCTTGATGAATTCCTCTGGTGAAGGGATATTTGCCAGGTTCTTCAGATTTTGTTTTCTTTTTTAATTTGTAAAATGTTTTTATTGGAATTTGGGAATCAGTAAAAAAAGCGTTGTTGTTTTTAGGTTTTTCTTTTTTCATATAATCACTTTGTAATTTGTTTTGAGATTCTCTCAGCGGCATCAAGTGGGTCCATCTTTTTTGATTGAACTTGTTTAAGATATCTTGAAAAACCAGTTTCTGTTGTAAACATAGAATCAATTTTGTGTTTAATGTTATTTAAAATAATATCTTTTAGTTCAGATTCAATTCTGCGCTTTTCAGTATCTTTTTTGGTTTTTTGTTTTTCTTTCATCATTTTAATTAAAGCCTGAACAAACTCTGGTATTCCCTTTGAAGTTTTAGTAGATGTTTTTAAAATTACTGGATTTTTTTCAGAGTCTCCAATGTATTCTTGCACTGCTTGAAAAAGCTGTGCTGCACCAGATAAGTCGCTTTTGTTGACCAGATAGATATCCCCAATTTCTGTCAATCCAGCTTTGATGGTCTGAATGCTATCGCCAGTATTAGGATTAAAAACAACCACTGTAATATCTACAATATTTGAAATCTCAATTTCTGTTTGACCAGCGCCGACGCTTTCAATAATTATCGGATCAAAGCCGGCATATTCTAGTACACGGATAGTGTTTCGAAGAGAGTGTGAAACTGCTCCAGAAGCACCTCTAGATGCGATACTGCGAATATAGGTTCCTGAATCAGTTGATTCTGTCATACGCACTCTATCACCTAGAATTGCACCTCCGCTTAGATGACTTGTAGGGTCTATTGCTAAAACTGCAGGATTTGTTCCTGATTTTTTAAGATGTAAAACGGTTTTGTTGATTAAGGAGCTTTTCCCTGCACCAGCAGGGCCAGTTATTCCTATCACCATTGCCTTTCCAGAACTTTTGAATATTTTTTTGATAAGATTTCTAGCGCTTTTAGGTTCATTTTCTATTAATGAGATTGCTTTTGCAATCGCACCACGTTTACCTTTTTTTAAATCGATTGAAATATCCAATAAGGAGTATTTTTTGAACTTCAATAAAATCTTGCAGGTATGTTACCGTTTTTACAACTTGCTGAATATGATTGGTGCGGGGGATTCATTTTGTGGATGAATTTCTGTTTTTATTCCAATTTTTCCAAACTCTTCATGCTCAACTACAAAGGTCACAGGGTTGGTCTTCCATCCATATTTTGGAATAGAAGAAAATGTGACTCTTTCAGTGAATTCTGAACCTAGAAAATTTTTTTGAAAGGTTTCAGGCATTCCTAATATTTCAAGCACTACTGATTGAGTTTTATTTGAATTATCAAAAAAAGATATTTCCACATATCCTTCATCTTGATGATAAACGGCATCTACAGTAAAAGTTTGTCCAAGCAAATCTCTGTCAACTGAATTATATTCTATCAGAAAAACTAAAGCCAAAGCACTGATCAACAATATGGAAATTAGAGGGATTATTTTTCTAGTCATGAGTTGCTCTTACTAATTATTTAGTTCAGATCTCATTTGTCGTAAAAATTTTGAATGTATTCGTATTCTTTCAAGGGTTTGTGCCAAGGTCATTTCTGTTCCTGGCGTAGGATTCTTTATGAAAAATTCATTGATCTCTTTTTGCATAGTATCTTTTGCAAATAATGAGATACTACTTACAATTCGATTAGCAATTGGGTTACCTTGTCCAAATTTGTTGCTTAGTGTTTTCCAGTTTTTCTTTAGCCAAGGCCACATTATCTTTTTCCCGTATGGATTACCAGCGATTCTCGTAATTGGTAATGCTAGGTTTTGCGAACGAACTTCTTTACTCAAAACAAATTTGAGAGTTTTGAGGAGTAATTTTTCATCTTTAAAATAACATAATGCAGCAAGGACTCTTAATTTTTCCTCTTGGCTTCTAGATTTTCTGTATAGTTGGACTAATTTTTGAAACGTATCACAATTCCCGTGCCATGCAGCTAGTGAAAAAACTGTTTCTGCTAAATTTGGATTAATTAGCTCATGTTTCTTATAATGAGCATCAAACCTACGATTGGCCTCTTCAAGTATTTCATAGTTGTCTAGTTTTCCAAGCACCATAATGATGTAGGCCCTAAGCAACGTATCTGTATGTTTTTCATCTTTTTTAGCATCCCATCCCAATCTAGCAAAAACCTCTCTGAAAAAAGTCTGTGCATATTGTTTTATGTAATCCACAAAAGGTTCATGAAAGGCAAGTAAGTAAAGGAAGTTCAGATTATTTGCTACGTTGGTACAACAAAGATAATTTTGTTCTTCATTGTATGCTTTTGAAAAGTCAAGATATGTAGAAATTTTTTCATTTCCGGAAATACAAATAGCAAATAAATCATTTTGAATGCTCCATCGATCAATATGATTCAAAATTTTTTCTTCAACCGGAGACTTTAATGAAGAAAGTAGTTCTTCTTCATATTTTACTCTAAGAAATCCTTTTTTTGATGGGTTGACAATTGGCAGAATCTCTTTTTGGAGCGAGAGAGTCATCGTTCTTTTATTCATTAACTTTGGTGAAATTGATTCATCATCACCAATTGAAATTGGAATCTGCCATAATCCTTTTTGATGCTTTTTATCTGATTCATGCAAAAAACGTCGCTGATTTAAAATGAGTTTAGAATTTTTCTTGCTAGCGTCAACCAGTGGGAAACCTACTTGCTTTATCCAGCTATTCATCATTGATTTAACTGGTTTTTTTGAAACTTTGCCAATAGAATTCCAAAGATCTTCACCAGTAGCATTTTTGTATTGGTATTTTGAAAGATAACGATGTAAACCATTTTTAAAATTTTTAG
>DATBIP010000109.1:0-3956 GCA_036556885.1 Nitrosopumilaceae archaeon | reverse complement strand
CACCGAAATTGATCATACAAAAATAGGAGACGGTAACCCAGGAATGGTTACAAAAGCACTTCAAAAATCATTTATGGATGTAGTTATGGGAAAAGATGAGCGTTTTCTATCCTGGCTTGAATATATTTAGAATTAGGTTTTTTACTGAAAGTCCCTAACTGTAATTATGGAATCTTGTTCTAGTGACTCAAACCAGGAAATTTGCTGGTTCTGTAGGAAAGGTAGACATGAAGAATGTATGAAACAAATGCCAATTGATGCAAAGTCAGAAGGACCACATGACTGTGCTTTTGATACTAAAATGGTTCCCTGCAAATGTTCTCACTAGTAACAAATACGAGTAAAAATAGATTCCATCATGGGTTATGATACTGAATTTTGGAACAAGTATACTGATGAGAATAAATCAAACTATAATGAAGAGTTTGCAAAGTTTATCCGCGATCTAGCCGTGTCTCTTAGAAGCACTAGTGTTTTGGAGGTTGGATGCAATACTGGAAACGATTTACGAGAGTTTCCTGAAAATTTTGAGGTTTATGGTGTAGATCTAAATGAACAGGCGTTAGATTTTGCTAGGCAAAAACTTTCCACATTTAAATTCAAAAATGGTTCTATAATGGAACTACCCTATGAAGATTCCTCAGTAGATTTTGTGTTCACACATAATGTCCTAAATTATATTCCTGTGCAAGAAATTGATAAGGCTATACAAGAATTGTATCGAGTTTCAAAAAAATATATTCTTAATTGTGAATTATTTGATGAAAATGAAAGTACTATAAATGATATGAGTATTGTTTCATGGAAAAGAAATGTGCTCAAAAGATGGTTGAATTTCAAAGTGAAAATAATTAGTAATGTGGATATGCATGAAGACATTGAACCAAAAAAACCACGATTTACTTTGGTTAGAAAAATTTCATAGAGCGGGTCTAGAGGGATTTGAACCCTCGACAGCCGGATTAAGAGTCCGGCGCTCTACCTGGCTGAGCCATAGACCCCAGATTAGCAAACTCTAGAGTCGTTATTAATCTTGAGATAAAATAAAATAATTTAATTTTGAACTTTTGTTTCGAGTTGATTATATTTTTCTAGAATTGCATTGAGCACTGTGGAAACTGGAACGTTGTTCATCTTTTTCTTTTCAGCAAGAAGTTTTTGATATGCGTCAAGTGTAATGTAAACTGGAATAGAACCGTTTCCTTCTAGTAAACCTCTAACCTTATACAATGCTGTTTCCATTCCTCTTTCAGCTGATTTTGCAAATTTTGTCTTGTCCAATATAGTTCCTAACGGTCCAAATGGCATCTCATAATCAACCGTCATTGTAACTTTAGTCAAATTATCTGATATAGCTTTGAATTCATTTTTTATCTCCCATCTCTTAAAAGGACCTTTAATCATTTTAGCAGAAATTCTTTCTTCACGTTCAAATTCTGTGGTTTCACAATCCCATTCTAGCCTTTTACCATTAAAGTCACCAATAACTCGAAATGTGGTTCCAACACCCATACCTTCTTTAATGTCCATTGGGATAACGGTCATTCCAACCCCCTTATCGGTCATCTGATCTGAAACATGCTCTGGTCTTGCAAAATAAGTAAAAACTGTATCAACTGGAACTTTGATATCAATAGATTTGCTAACGATAGTCAACGTTTGCTTGTTTTGTCGGTCTGAATTTAAAGCTTTTGTCAATTTTTAGACGAAAATTCTTTTTACAATATATTAGTGAAAAAGACTAAGATGAAAATGGTCAGTAGCAAACCAATTGTAGTTTTTATTTTTTTGATTTTATTTTCAGTTCCTATAATTGAGGTACACGCACATTCCATGTTCAATTCTGCAGAATCAACCATTGGGAATTATAGAGTTCAGATCGCAACTCTTCCAGAAATTCCCAGTAATGGTGAACCAATGCAGATTCTTTTTAGAGTAACAGATCTTGATTATGAAGAAGTTGATGGCTTTACTATGGGGGTCAGAGTTTTTTATAATGATATTCAGATTGACGCAATAGCCCCCCAATACCATCAAGGGGGTCACTGGGAGACTGATTACATTTTAGAAAAATCAGGTATTCATATTTTTAGAGTTGATTTATACGATGTTGCAAAAAATGGTGGAGTTTTAACATATACTTTCAATATTAGTACTCAAAATCCATTTGGATATGCCTTCATATTTTCAATAGCTGCTGGATCATTAGGCCTTGCCGCAACCCTTTGCTATATCTACATTCCAAGAATTCTAAAATCCAGATCTAAAGCTTAGTTTGAATTGTTGCTTTTCCTAATCTAAAGGCAAAAAGTGTAGTTAAGAGGACCATTGCAAAAAGAAGAATTCCAATACCTAAATGAATCGCGACTAATAATGCATGTAATTTAAGATCTATTACTAATGCGCCTAAAGTGATTTGGGTGATTACAAAAACTGCACCTAAAGTTCCTGTTAGTTTAATGAATTTATCAGAGTTTTTTGCAAACCAGCAACCTACTGCGGTTGCAACTATCAATACTCCAGCAGTAGCGGCAACGGTTCTGTGTGTCCATTCTATAAGATATTCTTCATTAGGAAACAAGCCGGTAGGACATAATGGCCAGTCAGGACAGCTAAGACCTAAACCAGCTGCTGAAACATAACCGCCAATAAACATTAGGGAATACAAAACTATTAGAGATGTTAAGGCAAGATATTTTAAAATCAAGATAATTCGTCGAGTTCTAATTCACTTGAACTTTTCCTGTCATCCATGGGTGAACCATACAAAAGTAGTTGTATTCACCTGCTGTATCAAATGTATAAGAGAAGGTTGTACCGGCCATAAACAAACTACTATCAAATGTTCCGTCAGGTCCATCAGTTGGAGTACCACTGGTGACTGTATGAGCAGCTGAATCATCGTTACTCCATGTGACTGTATCACCAACTTTTACTGTAACTTCGGCAGGAATGAAACATTCGTTTGTTTCATCACAGCCAGGTACCGAAGAACCAGAGGGTATTGAAATTGTTCCAGAAAATGGAGTCATAGATTCTGGTTCTTCTTTCACTATCATCTCCGGAATATCTTCTGAGCCAGGTGCTGGCATTATAGAACTTGGTGACGGTTCTGATTCAACTATTTCTGGTTCAGAAGTTACATCGGAAATTCCGCCTACTATGATTTTTCCAACCATTCCCATCTCTCTGTGACCAGGAACTGTACAGATGTAATAGTATACAACTTCTTCGCTGGGAATAAATTCAGATTGTCCACCCTCGCCAGGTTTTAAAGGGTTGCTTGCACTTCTGATATCAGAGCCTGGAACAATGCCGCTAAATCCCTCTGCTTCTTTTGTTACACCAAACGAGTGAAAGGATTTCCCAGCGTTTTCAACATTGAAAATAATTTTATCGCCAACTTCTGCATTGATTGTTGGATTATTGTTAGGATCTCCAGGCAATGCATTAAAAGCTAATGTTCTAAAATCAGAAGATTCTATGAATTTTAAAGAAACAGGAATTTCTTTTCCTGTTACTGCAACAGGAGCTGTAACTTCAGCTTTTCCAGCACTTGCCACAGGGGCCACACCCGAAATCCAATAATCCCACATACCGAAAAAGATGACTCCACCAACTATGCAAATACCTAACATTATTGCCATCATCCTTGCAGTTCTTTGTGGAGATGTTCGGAAAATTGGTTCTACGTGTTCTGTGTGACTCATTTTAATCCTCTAATCATGGTGTGGATTCTTGGCCTGATATGGATAGTAGTATTTGCCTCCTAGTTCAAATGGATCATCCATGTTGGCTTCCTTTCCTTTTGCAGAACTGTAAATCATGTTAACCAAAAATATTGCCATTCCGACACCAAGCAATGCTGCACCAACTCCCTGAATCTGGTTCATTGCCATCCACTCAGGAATTGGAGGATAATCGAAAACTCTTCTTGGCATTCCATACAATCCCAA
>DATBIP010000108.1:0-2710 GCA_036556885.1 Nitrosopumilaceae archaeon | reverse complement strand
AATAACGAAATAGTCAATAATCTAAACAAGATATTGCCTAAAATTCCTTCAATGCGATGGGGTGCTCTAACTAATATCTCTCCTACAAATGCCAAAATAGCAGAAATGAATCGACTTTTACCTCATGATAAGAAATGGCATCTTTTATTCGAAGAAAAAGATCAAGTTAATGTAGATGGTATTCCAATCAGACGCAAAACTTTGGATTCTATGACATAATCTACGTCAATATGAACAATTTCAGTAAAAGAAACTAACTGCCGGTAACTCTATCACTTAGTTTATGTTAGCTTTTATTGAAGACTAAAAACGATAGTCATGAGATTGAAATTAATTTTAATTGCTGTATCTTTTTTACTAGTCAATTTCATAAGTACATCATATGCTGAATCTGACGAAGTTGTGATTTTACACACAAAATCAGGAAACTTGGTTATTGAATTTTTTCCTGAAGATGCACCAAATCATGTTGAAAATTTTCTTAATTTAACAAAAAATGGTTTCTATGATAGAACAATTTTCCATAGAGTCATTAAAGATTTTATGATACAGGGTGGTGATCCGCTAACAAAACCTGGAGCTTATGAAACTGTTTCTCAATGGGGAACGGGAGATCCAGGTTATAAAATTAAAGCTGAATTTAACAACATTAAGCACAATCGTGGCATAGTATCTATGGCAAGGGCTTCAGACCCTGATAGTGCTGGCTCACAATTTTTTATTGTACATAAAGACTCGAATTTTCTTGATGGCCAGTACACAGTTTTTGGTCGACTTGCTACACAAGAAAGCTATGAAACACTAGATAAAATTGCTAATCTTACTACTACTCCTAACGACATTCCACTTGATTGGGGCAAAGGAGAAATTTTAAAAGCTGAAGTTGTTAGCCGATCTGAAATTCCTGATCTATTAGATCTAGGCGAACCACAACAAGAAACAGAATCCCCCACTCAAACATTTACTGAAGAATATAGTAGTGATAAATTTGGCTTTTCAATAAAATTCCCTCAAGGATGGTCTGTTCAAGAAATTGAAAATACAAACCCTGTTGTCCCAGATGTTGCTGCAGTTGAACCAAAGACAAATGGAATTCCATCATCAATTTCAGTTTTAGTACAAAATTCCACAGGAAGAACACTAGAACAATTCATGGACGAATGGAAAAAACAACATCTTCAATCTGCTATAGATCGTGGGATTTTAGTAATTCAATCTGAAGAAAAAACCACAGTTAATGGATTAGAAGCAATTATCTTAAATGTTGATGGAGCCGCAGTTACGTCTACTGGGGAAATTAAGATTAAATATAAAGAAGCCACAATTGCAGGTCCTGATAAATTTTACAAGGTATCATATACAAGTATTGAAGAAGAATTTGGAAAAAATTTACAAAACTTTGAAAACACTTTGAATACTTTCAAAATATTATCAAAATCAAATAATGGAAATATTGATTATGGGAATAATGGCGGTGGTTGTCTTATAGCTACAGCAACATTTGGAACTGAACTTGCTCCTCAAGTTCAACAATTACGAGAAATAAGAGATAATATTTTATTAAAAACAGAATTAGGTAAATCCTTCCTTACACAATTTAATCAAGTGTATTACTCATTTAGCCCCACAATCTCAGATTTGGAAAGACAAAATCCAATTTTTAAAGAAACCACAAGGATAGTAATTACTCCTCTTCTTACTTCACTATCAATTCTAAACTATCTTGATATTGATTCAGAAGCTGAAATGATCGGATATGGAATTAGTTTAATTGCTCTAAACATTGGAATGTATTTTGTAGCACCAGCATACGTTATTCATAAATTTAGAAAATAGAATCTACCAAACATCATCAACTTCATCCAATTCTCTATAGTCCTTTGAAGTTTCTTTTTTCATATATTTTAGTCGAGAAATATCTCTATCAAAAAAGAGATCAACAAACCAATCTAACATAACTCTAAATCGTTTGTCAAATTTTGGCATTTTTGAAAGATAATAGTTTCTCCATAGAGCCCACGCTAAAAAACCATGAACATTAATTCCAAAAATAGATGCAATTCCAGTTCTTTTTCCAATAACTGCCATCTGACCTCTAAATTCATAATTGTATTCTTTTTTTTCTTTATTTGTTATTAAAGAATACAAATTATGAGCTGCAGTTTTTGCTTGTGCTTCAGCTACTTGTGCTGTAGGTGGTTGAGGTTTCTGTCCCTTGGTACTTACAACCTGACAACAATCACCAATTGCAAAAACCCCCGCCCAATCAACAACTTCTAAAAACTGATTTACTACAATTTTCCCTTTCTCGGTTTTGAATATTGAATTTTTAATTGTATCAACAGGAGTAACTCCAGCAGTCCATACCAACGTTCTTGTTTGTATAGAATAAAGTTTTGATTCGTCTATAGGATCTTTTGTATTTTCTGGTAACTCTCTTACAATTATCTCAGATCCATCAAAACTTGTAACAGCTGTTTTTAATTTAATATCAATTCCACGATGAATTAATTTCTCATATGCGAATTTGGCTAGTTTTTCACTAAATCCTGGTAAAATGCTTGAAAGAGCTTCTAATATTATAACATGAATATCTTGTTTTTGAATTTTTGGATAATGTTTCCTAGTATCTAATAAAAAATCCATTAACTCACCAGCTGTTTCAACTCCTGCAAATCCTCCTCCAACAATAACAAATGTTAGTAAACTT
>DATBIP010000107.1:0-5661 GCA_036556885.1 Nitrosopumilaceae archaeon | reverse complement strand
TGCTTCTTGTATAGTGTAATCAGGATAGTTTGTATCAAACCATTTTTTGTAAGCTGGTTCATTGTTGTATCTATCAAGATAGTACTGTGCTCCTTTTTTTGGATCTATAAAGTCTGGAATCTTTGTTGTAGGTTCTGGTTCCGGTTCTGGCTGTGTTGTAGACGGTGGAGGAGTAACTGTTGCATCATTTACTGTCACTGTAATTGATTCTCTAGATTGTTGTACTCCCTTTGTTACTACAACATCAAATAGATATGTACCTGGTCCTTGTGCTTCTGTAGGTGTCCATGAAAATACTCCGGTTTTATTATTAATCGTAGCACCAATTGGGGGGCTCTTGTCCAATTTGAATGTCAAATCTTTAATTGATGAATCAGTTACACTTGCAGTAAATGAGAGTGTTTGTTTTTCAGTGACGGATTTATTTCCAATCTTTACTAACTTTAATACAAAATTTGGAACCATGGATACTTTTTCTCCATCATAATTCAAAAATAAGGTAATTCCTTCTGATTTCTGGTCGGTAAAGGCTGTTGCATTGTATGTTCCGGTAGTTGTAAACAAGTTCTCTACAAGTTTTGGAATGGTTTTAAAAGTTCCATCCACTTCGGAGACAGGATCAGATAGAATATTCACATATTTGCCGTTAGGATTATACAAAATAACATTGACCATTTTTTTCCCTTCCGATTCGGTTCCAATAAATGCAATACTCTCCAGATCTGTGTAGACATCTTGTTCCAAGGTAACCGATGTGACAACTGCATAGGCAGGGGCTGAAGCGAGAATAAAGAGAGAAACTATTCCAATAAGTACTAGTTTTGTGAGCAATGAAGGCAATATGCTTGCTGTATTATTAAAAAATACGTATAAGTTATTCTGGTGAATTTTCCCAACTTAAATCATCAGGAACTTTTTTTACCTGTATTCTATGATGGTAGCCATGGAAGAAACGCCAACAGATGTAATGGTATTAGGAGCAATCAAGGGGGGAGCAAAAAAATTTGATCAGATTAAGAAGATAGTAAAAATTGAGGCAGCGGAACTAAACAATATCCTTGAAAGATTAGAGAGTAGGGGGCTCATTAAAATTGAAGAAAAAAAAGGATGGCTTGGATCAAAAGTTGAGATCAAGGTAACTGACAAAGGGGAAAAGGAAATGCAACAACGAATCCATGAATTAGAGAATAATTGGAATCAAATGAGAACTATGTATGAATCAGGCGATAAACAAAAACTGCAGCAATACATGGATGATAACAAGTCAATTCTTCCTATGATGTTTTTTTTCGGCATTATTGACATGATAATGTTTTCAACCATGATTGGCTTTTTAGGAGCCCAAATGTCTGATTATGCACCTGCAGACCAAGTTTCTGGAGCAGAGGGGGACACAGGAAGTGATGGTGGAGATGCTGCAAGTGAGGGAGGAGGGGATGCAATGAGTGACGGTGGCTTTGACATCGATATAGGATTTTGATTTATACTTCATTTGATAATGTTGGTTTAGTCAAGGTCCTTTCATTTTTAAAATCACATAAAGCAGAATATCTCTCCGGGCAAGATCTTAGTGATGTTTTGAAGATAAGCAGAGTAGCTGTATGGAAACATATCAAGCGAATTCGTTCATTAGGTTATAAGATTGAATCAAAACAAAATCTTGGATACAAACTTGTTGGAAATACAGACCTGTTACTTCCTTGGGAGATTACAGATGGTCTTAATACTAGTGTGATTGGCAAACGAGTGTATTATTTTGAAAATATTGATTCCACACAAAATTTTGCAACATCAATAGCTCACAATCCAAAAGAAAATGGAGCAGTAGTTATTGCAAAAAAACAATCAAGCGGAAAAGGACGACTTGGAAGAAAATGGATTTCTCCTAATGGTGGATTATGGTTTTCTGTAATCATTCATCCAAAGTTTGATGTTTCACTTGCTACACTTTTTCCTTTAGCAGCATCATTAGCACTATCCAAGGCAATTGAAAAGACTTTGCAGAAAAAACCAGAATTAAAATGGCCAAATGATGTTACACTGAATCGTAAAAAAGTTGCAGGTATGCTAGTGGATCTGTCCATACAGTCAAACGAAATTGAAAATTTAATTCTAGGAGTAGGAATTAATTTCAAAATAGACCCTGTACAGATAGAAAAAACAATCAAAAATACTGGAAATTTTTATGGGGTGTCCACATTAGTCAATAAAGAGGAAAAAACTAGTCCCATTAAACTAATGCAACTGTTTCTTTTTGAGCTAGAAAAGATTTGCGAAGAGCTAAACCATGGAAATATTAGAAAAATTATCAATGAATGGACTAGAAAATCATTAACAATTAGAAAAAAGGTAGATGTCTTTACCTCTTCTGGAAAAATTAGTGGAAATGCAATTAGAATCGATGATGATGGAGCTCTTGTAATATCTCATGCGGGAAAAACTCAGAGGGTTCTTGTCGGGGATGTTGTTTAAAATTACTATATTATCTACGTCTTTTTCTTAATTTACGTCTAGTTTTTGATTTAGTTTTTCTTTTCTTAATTCTTTTTCTTACTCTGGTTTTTCTTTTTAACTTCTTTTTTGTTTGTTTTCGTGGTTTTAGATGAGACTTAAGGGAATTTAGATTACCCTTGATTTTGGCAATGTTTGAAACTAGACTTTCTAATTCATTGACATATTCCTCATAAGCAGCTAGTAATTGTGATTTTTTTTCATTTTCCTTTTGAAGATATTCATTTGTTCTTAGCATATTAGTTGTATTGATAAATTCTGGGAGTGGTTGTTCAAGCATATGAATTTCTGAAAGTTCTTTTTTAGCTTGCATGATTTTCTTCTGCAAGAGGTCTAGTGTGTTTCCAGTTGCTGACATTTCTACAATCCTATCAAAGTATATTGTGTTGATTTAATCTTTTACAAGTATTGTTATGGTTCAAGAAATCCAGTGCTATGATCCCATGTTGCAAAATATTTAGGTGTGATTTCAAGCAATACTGAAAATCCTTTTTTGACTCCATCCATTAAAATTTTTGCCACTTGGTTATCTAGATTGCCGGTATATTTTATCATGATTTTTTCAGCTATTGGAATATTTGCTTTAGTATCTTCAGATATTCTAACTGTGCCCTTACCTCTTACTCCTTTGTATGGCATTTTTTCATCATCTATACAAAAGTATACGGTATTTTTTTTCTTAATATTACTGGTTTTTTTTGCTGTTTTAGCTGTTTCAATGTATAATTTTCCATTTTCATACAAATACCATACCGGGTGAACGTTGGGTTCTCCTCTATCATCTATCGTACCTAAAAGTAAATTCAATTTTCCTTTAGAAAGAAAGTCTATTGTTTGCACTTCGGTGAATTTTGAGCCAAATCCTGGACTCGCATGAACAATTTTCAACTAGTTAAATTAATTTTTAAAATATAATATCTTTTTCAATTAGGATTATGTGATGAAGTTAGCCCATATCTAGTGCTTTTGAGTGCATTCTAGTATGTGGTCGTTCTCCAGAATATTTTCGGCGCATATGACCCGATGGGCGCCCATACAAAAGCTCTAAGAACCAAGATTCGTGTTCAATTTCTTCTGCAAGAATATGTTGTGCGATTTCATATGTCATGGGATCCTTTCCATGAGTCATTTTACAGACCTTATCCCAATTGATTATGGCACCTTGTTCAGCTTTTAGGCATTTTTCCAAAATCGCTTTTAAATCTGTTGGATTGTTTGGTAATTGTAAAAATTCACACCCCGACATTTTGATATAATCAACTGCATCTTTTGGAAGTTGACCACCTAGCTGATAAATTCTTTCAATACAGGATTCAAAATGGCTTAAATCTTCTAGACGCGCATCTTCGATAACTCCCTTGATTCCTTCTCCTTCCATTCCTGTACAGTTTGCTCTAAGTAATGTAAAGTAATAGTAGGCCGTGAATTCAACCGAGGAATTGATAACTAATTGTTTTATCAGATCATCTACATCAATTCCGTTTTTTTTCAGAAATTCTACTCCAACTACGTTAATGTTTTTAGAGTCTCCCATTTGTTTCAAAAGTATTTTTATTTAGTTTTTAATAAGTATATTCTATTTTGAATTAAGTTATTATTTTTGATGAGTATGAATTTGTGGGTCATTTGTTCTTCCACAGTTTGGACAATGCAGTGTTGTAAAATCTCGGCAAACGTCACATCTGAGTTCTGGTTCCATTTGTATTCCACATGTCCTACAACTCTCTTTTCGCATATAGATCAAAGTGGTGTATTTGATATTAAAATTATTTGAAAATTAGTTGGTTCTAATTAGTTTGCCCTAAGTATCACGTGTGATTCAATGATTTTATTCTCATTCTATATAATGAAAATGAGACTTAGGCCAAGCTACACCGAAATAACCGGCATAGAGTTTGATAAAACCATAATAACTTAATTCACTAATACTAATTGTATTATTATGATCAACGAATCCGCTGTACCTCAGGTACGATGTCCTAGTTGTGGAAAGACAAAAATTTTATCAGATGAAAATTCTGGTGAAATGTTTTGTGGATCTTGTGGTTTTGTTCTTACTGACAAGTTAGAAGATACAGGTGCAGAGTGGAGATCATTTTCACAAGATGAAGGAAACAGAGCACGAACAGGAGCAGGGACATCCCTTACCATGCACGACATGGGACTCTCAACTGTAATTGGTAGTGTGAATAAAGATGCTACAGGAAAACCACTATCCGCTTCAATGAAAAGCTCAATTGAAAGACTTAGGACATGGGATAGCAGAACGCAGGCACACTCTTCAGCGGATAGAAATCTTAGACAAGCTCTAAACGAAATGGATAAGATAAAAGATAAACTTGCATTAACTAATACTGTAATAGAAAAGGCTGCATATATTTACAGAAAGGCCATGGAGAAAAAATTGATCAGAGGAAGGTCAATTCATGGATTAGTGGCTGCGTGCATCTATGCTGCATGTAGAAACACTGAAACGCCAAGAACCTTAGATGATATTGCTAAAGGAATCAACATTAGGAGAAAAGATGTTGCTAGATGTTATAGGTTAATCTATAGAGAATTAGAATTAAAAATTCCAGTGCCTGATCCTCTCAAGGGTGTTTCACGAATTGCAAGTCTTGCAGAATTAAGCGAGAAAACCAAACGAAAAGCTGTTGAAATCTTGAATAAGGCACGAAAAGTCGGAATGATCGCCGGCAAGGATCCTATGGGCATTGCAGCTGCTGCTTTGTATATTGCATGTATTAGCAATGGTGAAAATAAATCTCAAAAGGATATCTCAATCGCTTCGGGAGTCACTGAAGTAACAATTAGAAACAGATGTGCGGGTTTAAGAAAAATTCTTGACACCTAAAGATAGTTTTGAAAAAATTATTTGTATAATTTAGACACACATGCATATACTAACTATATCGGGTAGAGATATCAGTGACTGTTGGGCCCGCCTGCCAATCCTTTCGTGTAGCTGGACCATAGCTATTCCCTGCGGCCCGACCAGTCATTAATATTTACAAATCAAAATTAATTAATTTAAAATATATTAGTTAACTAGTAAGTTTTTAAAAAAATTATTTTACTAACATTACAGGACAAGAAGCTTTTTGTGAGGTTCCCATTGCAACACTTCCAAACATCAAACGGTTAGGACCA
>DATBIP010000106.1:0-3401 GCA_036556885.1 Nitrosopumilaceae archaeon | reverse complement strand
TCTATCTTGAATACCTCGTATACTCCTATCATATTCATCTAATATCATAGCTGCATTCAATATAATTCACAAACATTATTGATTATAAAAAGTAGAAATGTGTTTGATATGAACGAACAATTAATTTCAATAGAGTTTATTTCTTGATTTATTTTTTTAAAAGCGATCCATAATCGTGAGCCAACAAATATTCCTACGGCAATAACAATCAATCCAATAGTTATAAAGTATCCAATTTCAGCTTCTGTCACAATAAACTTGCACCAAACACTCCAGCAGAATCTCCTAGTTGATTTTTTAAAATTGGAGTCTCTACCAGATCACTAAAAACTTTGTCATAAACTGAATCTCGTCCTTCGTCGTAAAGAAATGAAATATTTGAGACACCGCCTCCTAAGACTATAACATCAGGATCTAAAATATCTATTACATTTGCTAATCCTATGCCAAAGTTTTCCAAAAATTCATTTTTCCATTGTTGTCCTTCTTTATTATCAAGATTTTGTACAATAGATGGTAATGATTCAGTTTTTCCAGTAAGTTTAGTCCATTTTTTTTCAAGTGCAGGACCACTGATATAAGTTTCAACACAGCCTAGTTTTCCACAATAACATTTGTTTCCATTAATTCTAAGTGTGTGATGACCCCATTCACCAGCAATGTATGTTCTTCCCCTGTGAATCTTCTTATTGAATACTATTCCACCGCCTACCCCAGTTCCCATGATTACCCCAAATACTACATTGTAATTTTTAGCTGCGCCCAAGTTAGCCTCAGCTATTGCAAAGCAATTTGCATCATTTTCAATAGTGATTTCTTGTTTTAGGATTTGGTTAAGATCCTCTTGTAGTGGCATACCAATCAGACATTGAGTATTACTATTTTTTATTAAACCAGTTTTTTTTGATATTGCGCCAGGAGTACAAAGTCCTATTGTAACATTATCTATTGCCTTAGTTTTTAGCTCATTTACTAGAGAAGATATGGAGTTTACGATTGACTTGTAACCTTTCTCTTGTTGTGTGGGAATACGCTTTCTTTCAATAACATTTAGTTTATCATCAAGCAAAATTCCTTCAATTTTTGTACCACCTAAATCGATTCCTATTTTATTCACAATATCAAATTACGATAGTATGTTTTGAAGTTTTCAGTTTAGAATTAGATTAAGAATTTCAATTATTCAGTTACATTCCATGTGGTCTGTGTCCACCATCAGAACCACCAGAAACTGCAATGACATCATCAATTCTTAGAATCATACATGCCGCCTCGGTTGCTGACTTGATAATCTGTTCTTTAACAACAACTGGTTCCACAATATCTTGAGAAAACATGTCATCAATCTTTGTATTTCTTGCATCAATACCTGTCCATTTGTGTCCTTGACTTTGCCTTGCTCTCAGATTTACCATAGTATCAATAGGATCCATTCCAGCGTTTTCTGCGATTGTTAAAGGAATTACTTCAAGAGCTTCTGCGTATTTTTTAATTGCAAGTTGCTCCCTTCCATCAAAGCTATCAGCCCATTCCTTAAGATTGGTTGCTAAATACGCCTCAGGAGCACCACCACCACCAACGATTGATGGTTTTTCAATAACATCTTTTACGACCATTAGAGAATCATGAATTGAACGATCAACTTCATCAACTACTCTTTGTGAACCTCCACGGATCAAAAGAGTCACCGAATGTGGATTTCTACATCCTTCAACAAATACCCATTTATCTGATTCAACCTTTTTCTGATACACTAGCTCTGCATAACCTAGATCTTTCTCATTTAGGTCATCAATATTGTTAGAAACTCTACCACCAGTTGCCTTTGCAAGCTTTGTCATATCACTTTCCTTAACTCGTCTCACTGCTAAAATTCCATGTTTTGCAAGATAGTGTTGAGCAATATCATCGATGCCTTTTTGACAAATTAGAACATTAGCTCCTGCTCCATGAATTTTTTCAACCATAGTTTTTAGCATTCTATTTTCTTCTTCTAGGAACATCTGCATTTGAGTTGGATCATTAATTCGAATTTCTGCGCTCATCTCAGTTTTTTCAACTTCTAAAGCAGCGTTAATTAGAGCAATTTTTGCATTTTCTATTTTTGTTGGCATTCCGCTATGAACAATCTCTTTGTCAAGTACAATTCCCTTTATTATTGCGGTGTCTTGGATGGATGCACCTGATTTTTTCTCTACCTTTATGTTATCAAGATCAATAGAATATTTTTCAGCCTTTTTTGTTGTTACTTGTAAAACTGCATCAACTACTATTTTAGAAAGAGGATCACTATCTTCAGAGATTAATTTTGATTGCATACTAGTTTTTGCAATTTTTAGTAAAGAGTTTCGATCATCTGGGGCTATGGTTTTTGCTATTTCGGAGAGCAATTGAAGTGCTTTGTCTGCTGCAGCTTGATAGCCCTCCACAATAACAGATGAATGAACGTCCTTATTTAGCAGATGTTCTGCCTTTTCAAGTAAGGCACCTGCAAATACAACTGAGGAGGTTGTACCATCACCCACCTCATTATCAACGGTTTTTGCGATCTCCACCATCATTTTGGCAGCAGGATGCTGAACATCGAGTTCTTTTAGAATAGTTGCGCCATCATTTGTAATTGTTACATCACCCATTGGATCAACTAGCATTTTATCTAAGCCTCGAGGTCCAAGACTTGTTTTAACTAAATCTGCTACCAGTTTTGCAGCAGTAATATTGTTTTTTTGTGCATCTTTGCCTTTCTGTTGAAGAGCACTTTCCTTAAGTACTAAAACTGGTCCTTGAGGCGTTTGTTGAATTGATGCCATATAATTCGCTTCAAGTTCTAAGGATACCCCTTTTTAAGATTTCTTAGTTGAATGGAGGAATTAAAGTTCTATTTTTTACATCAACAATTCCACTAAAAAGAATTCTTATTTCCGGTAATGCAAGAAAGGGTAAGAAAAGTGGTATCAAATGGGGTTTTTTGAATTTACATCCAGAATCTACAATCGTGGAAGTCAATTCAGTTAAGTTCTGAGAAACTTTCTCAAAAGAAGAAGTGGAGATTATTCCAGCAATTTGAAGTGGTATAGAAGCTAGTATGCGATCATTTTTAACAACAATCATACCACCCTGTGTTTTAACTAGGTTGTTTGCAGCAATTGCCATATCCCTTTCATTTGAACCAATTACAATCATATCGTTTTCATGAAAACTCCATGTAGAAGCAAATGCTCCAATTTGAGCTCCAAAGTTTTTTAAAAATCCCAAAGCATGTTTTTTTGTGCCATAAATTCTATCAAATGCTGCAACTTTCCAGATATCCTTCTCTGGAGAAGGCAATACATTTCCTTCACGTGTACGAAGCTCTTCTTCCTCCTTTTTAGTAATAATTTCAGTTTGCATGCTAATCAAAT
>DATBIP010000105.1:0-3866 GCA_036556885.1 Nitrosopumilaceae archaeon | reverse complement strand
ATTCAATTACTTAAAACTGGTGATGATTTCTTTTCTGAAATGTTTGCCAGTCAATATAAGGATCAATTTATCGAAATCCCATCTTGGCTTGAAGAACAGATTCGTTATCCTGTTGAGCTTTTCACTTGGAAAACTGAGATGTATAATATCTACCATGTAACTAATATAGAAACATTCATTCAAGCAAATGAATTCTACGAAATCCCAAGTAGACTCGAAACATACTATATTGAAGCAAAACCACCTGGCTTTGTTGAACCAGAGTTTATTGGTTTGTTATCTCTTGAATTAAGAGGTTCCCAGGGAAGAAACTTAGCAGGTTATATGATTGTGGAAAATGACCTCTCAAATCTTGGAAAAATGCAATTTTATGAAGTTCCATTAAATTCAACAACAAAATTAATCGGTCCAACTGCGGTTAGTGAAGCTCTTGATAGAGATCCAGACTTTGCACAGCTTAAAACTTTACTGCGTAATCCAAGAGTTGGTGACAATATATTATATCGAGTAGGCGAACAAGATGTCTACTTTATTCCTGTTTATACAGCAGGCGCGGGTGGGGTAGTTGCTCAATTAGGTACTATTGCTGCTGTTGGTGCTGCGTTTACTGGTGAATACTATGTTGGTTTAGGAGAAACTCAAGAAATAGCCTTTGAAGCCTATCTTAAGAAACTCTCTGGCGTATCTCCAACATCTTCTCCAACAGGCGTAATTAATTTAGAATTTGATAGGACCGCACGTATAGCAAAGATAACATCAATTTTTACAGACTCTAATATAGAACTCTTAATTCCAGATGCAATTCAAGTTCCTCTTTCATTTAACGAAGGAAAAATAGCATTCTTTACACAGTCTGATCTTAATGCCACTGAAACTGTAATCTCTGAATTTGTTGCTGACTTTGTTAGACAGAAAACTGAACGAGTCTTTATGTGGGAAAAGGATGATTTACTTAATTTTGGAACAATAGTTATAGTAGATGGCCTTCCCGAGATGCATTATATCTCGATTGAGGTAGGCAAATAATTGCTATTAGTTGTGGATAATGGTTCAGTATATACTAATAATTTGATTGATTTTCTTACAGAGAAAAAAACAGAATTTACAAAATTTCAACATGATCAAATAGAATCTTCTAAAATCAATGAATTTGATTCATTCATTCTTTCAGGACGTCGTAAAAATAATAAAGATATGAATTCATTAAATTCAAAAATTATCCAACATGTACTTTTGGAAAAAAAAAATCTTCTAGGAATTTGTTATGGTGCTGAAATACTAGCACTTACACTCGGTGGCACAATAAGAAAAAAAAACGTTCCTATAAAAGGCAATCAAAACATTACAATATTGCAGAAAAATCCTTTATGTTCAGGAACAATTATGGTCTTTGAGAGTCATAATTATGAAATATCAAGATTAGGAAGCTCATTAGTAGGAATTGCTAACTCAAAAAACTGCCCATATGAAATAATTCAACATAAGACCCTAAACATATTTGGTACACAATTTCATCCTGAAATGAGCCCTGATGGTCAAGATATGATAGACGTTTTTGTTTCTCTTTAACTTAGCTATCTTAGATCTTCTTCATAGTTTCGTTTTTCGATTAGCTCATTAATCTTTGAAACTATTTCAGGATAAGTTGGAGATGTGATTTCTCCCCTCTCATTTACTTTTAGTTCAAGTTTTTTTATCATTTCTTTTTCTAATTCTATTTTGAATATTTTAATCTTAACACAAATGCGGAGTGCGGGATTTGAACACGCGACCTTCAGCTTGGGAAGCTGACGTCCTACCAGGCTGGACTAACTCCGCGCAAATCGACTTTTTCGATTAGCATTATATAGTTTGATGACTAAACTTGAATATGGATGCACGATGTCCTAATTGCAAAAATGTAGCCATACTTTCTGATGATATGGAAATTGTAAAATGTCCTCATTGTGATTTTGTCGAAACTTATGACAAATATATTGAAATCATGAAAGAAAATGCTGTAAACATGGCTGCAGATTATATTCCAGATAGGCCTGGTTTTTAATTACCAAAAACTTCCTTTATCAGAACAATCAAGATGTGCTCCACAATTTATGCAAACCATGTGACAAGATTGCATAGCCTTCATGTTCTTTTCACACCTCGGGCATTTTATTTCTTCAGCCATACTTGGATTAAGATTTGAACAAGTTAAAGATTCTTAGAGATATTTTTTGTCCAAAGGTTAATTAGTAGTTCAATTTTTTTTTCACTTATTGGCTAATTTCAAACTAACAATATCAGATAAACAAGGAAAATCTATTACCAAGGAACTAAAAGAAAAAGATGCAAATCCCTTTGTGGGTTTAAACATAGGTAATGAAATTGATGCTGCTACTGTTGGATTAGGTGGAAAAATTAGAATTACTGGAGGCAGTGATAAATCGGGAGTTCCGATGAGAGCCGATATTCATAGTGGCTCAAGAAAATATGTTTTGTTATCAAAGGGAATAGGACTAAATGATGCTGAAAAAGGAAAACGTGTGCGGAAACTCGTTCGAGGAAATACTATCTCTGAAGAAATCTACCAGATAAATTGTAGATACGATGGTGAAATTAAAATCGAAAATCCTTCTGAAGCCACACAAGATAATTCAGATAATAAAGAAGTAAAAGAAGAAGCAAAAAAGGCATAGGTTAAGATAATACTATTTTGAGTTTTTAACAATGCATTGGCGTGAAACACTTCCAGAGTGGTATGTAAAAAAATATGGATACCAACCCTGTGTAAATATTGGAACTGCTGGTCACGTAGATCATGGTAAAACATCCTTAATTCAAGCTCTTACTGGAGTCTGGACAAGTGTACATAGTCAGGAATTAAAGAGAGGAATTACAATACGTGTAGGTTATTCTGATGCTGCCTTTTACAAGTGTAAAAATTGTGAACCTCCATCAGGATATTCAACTACCCCTAAATGTCCTAACTGTAGCAAAGAAAGTGAATTAACGAGAGTAGTTAGTTTTGTGGATAGCCCAGGACATGAAAGTCTAATGGCAAACATGCTTTCTGGTTCAGCCTTGATGGATGGCGCCATGTTGGTAGTAGCTGCAAATGAAAAAGTTCCTAAACCACAAACAAGGGAACATCTTCTTGCATTGGAAACTTTAGGAATAAAACAAATTGTTGTAGTACAAAATAAAATAGATCTAGTCTCTTATAGTGACGCTGTTTCAAATTATAATGATATTGTAAAATTTGTTAAAGGAACAAATGCTGCAAAATCTCCAATAATTCCTGTATCAGCCCAATCTAATCTAAATATTGATGCATTGATTGGAGCTCTTGAAGATACCATTGAAACTCCTAAGAGAGAGGAATCCAAAAATGCTGTGATGCATGTTTTGCGTTCTTTTGATGTAAATAAGCCAGGTGCAAAAATAAAAGATATCAAAGGAGGAGTGATTGGAGGTAGCCTCACTCAAGGTACACTCAAAGTTGGAGACCAAATAGAGATTAAACCAGGAATATTCAATGAGAAAAAAAAATCTTATGAACCAATTCAGACAGAAATTGTATCTCTTGGGACAGGGGCAGGAATGGTTGAGATAGTAAAACCAGGAGGACTAGTGGCAATTGGAACAAAACTTGATCCATCTTTTACAAGAAGTGATTCACTTATCGGTTCAGTAATAGGAAAACCAGATACTCTCCCAGAAAATTCTTTAATAGCAAATGTGGAAGTTAATCTATTTGACTCTGCTGTAGGTACTACCGAAGAAACTAAAGTATTGCCTATTCGACCAGGCGAGTCACTTAGAGTAAATATTGGTACGGCTCCAGTTCTTTCAAAAGTAAACAAGGTGAAATCAAATAATATTGAAAT
>DATBIP010000104.1:0-1550 GCA_036556885.1 Nitrosopumilaceae archaeon | reverse complement strand
AATCCTAATTCAGACAAATTGTCAATTTTTTATTTTATTAGTATATTATTTCTTTAGTCAGAATAGCTGATTAGAAAAAAGAAAAGGAAGTTAGCTACTTCCAATTAGAAAGATTACGTTTGCAGTTGTAGTCACATCTTGATCAGATGAAAAGACTGGCGTGGATGATTTTGCAAATCCTGCTTCAGGTGCATATGCATCGTAAATAGGCATTGGATATGGAATGCCATACTCTGACAAGGAAACGGCCTTTACACCAATTATTTGGTAGTCAAGTGGTTCAAGGGCCTTGTTTGCTTTGGATTCAGCGTTTTCGATTGCTTTTGAGATGAGATCATCCTTTACTAGCAATTGCTTTTCTGGTGAAAGTGTAAAGTAAACATTGTCTACTCTGTTAGCACCGGCAGCTACAGCTCCATCAATAATGTCTGCAGCTAAATCCAGTTTTGCAGTTTCAACCATTATAACATTTGAAACTCTGTATCCTATGAGCTCCTGTGTGTATCTGCCCGTCATTTTGTCTTCATAGCTGTCATAGACTGGTTGAATGTTTAGGTGAGATGTGCTCAGATCTTCTTCACTTATTCCCACACTTGTAATTGCTCCAACCACACTTGTCATGAGGTTAGAGTTTGATTCAAGAGCTTGTCTTGCAGTTTTTTCCTGCGTCTCAACTCCAAACTGTACTACAAGCAAATCTGGATCAACTGAAGCTGTTGCAGTTCCAGTTACCGAGATTACCTTTTCTCTTGAAGGATACGGGGTAGTCTCCTGTGCAGTTGCTTGGTTATCTATCTGTGTAAGACTTGCACCAAACGCAAGTACTAGAATAATACCTGCAATTGCTGCTAAGCTTATAGTTTTGTTCATGAGTGTGGGAGTAAAATAGAGTATATATGAAATTCGTATGATTGGTCTGAATCGATATTATACAAAATTGATTTTTCTTTAAATAACAAATCGTGTAATTCATAATTTGATGGGACTAAGGGAACTTACATTAAAAGAGGAATACAGGTCTGACAGAGATAACTTAATTGAAGAATTTTTTCTTCCGTGTCTTGATAATTGCATCCAGTATGACAGGGCAATTGAGTATGCTACTACCAAAAGCCTTACAGCATACTATTTTGGCTTGAAGGGATTTTTAGAAAATAATGTGCAGCTAAGAATTGTAACAGGACATAGATTCAGAACATCGGATCTTAACTTGTTATCAAAGTTGTATTCTAAAAAAAATGGAAAATCTATTCTCAATCCGCCAAGTGGAAAAAAGACATCAACCTTATACCAGATGATAAAGACAAATAAACTTAGAATTAAAGTAGCAATACCAAACTCAGAGGAGATTTATGGATACTTTAGTGAAAAGATTGGGATTTTTCACGATGAAAATGATGATGCAGTGGCCTTTACTGGAACCTCAAATGAAACATTTGATCCTCAAAACAGGAACTTTGAGTCAATTGATGTTTTTACCTCTTGGAACGATAAATCAAGAGTAGACATTAAGATTAATGATTTTGAAAACCTGTGGCAAAACAAGACAA
>DATBIP010000103.1:0-14269 GCA_036556885.1 Nitrosopumilaceae archaeon | reverse complement strand
AGCGATCATTTTTGAATTTAAAACTCGAAGATGGATTTAAATAGGATAGACTCGAGTCAATTTCTCATGGCAACACCAGCTGACGGATGGCCCGTGTGGATTCCTCTAATAGTAGGTTTAGCTCCAGGTTTAGTTTATTGGCTAGCTATTACCGCTATGAAGAAGCGAAGATAAAACTATCAAATCTATTAACATCTTTTTCTTATTTTATTGCGTAGTAAAAGGTAAAACCTTCTAATGCACATTGTTGAGATTATGATATATTCTACAAGATTAATTGCCTCTATGAATCGTTTCTATATGATAAAGAGCATACTTTCAATTTTACTGGTGTTATCATTATTTCCAATTAGTAGCAGTTTTTCAGCAGAAATGACTGATAAACCGCCAACCCTAGGAATTGTCCTAACAAGTAATTCTCCATTTAATTACAAAGACATTGATGGTAAAACCGTAATCCTCGGCGAAATCCAAAATACCAAAAATTATCCAGTAGGAGGACTAAAAATTTGGGCCGGATTTTATGATGATGTTAATAAGAATCCTTTGGAGACAACTATTGGTACAACTATCCTTGAGGTAATTCCACCATTTAGCAAATCACCATATATGATAATATCACCAAGCTCTAATCCAAAAATAACTAGTGTTTCAGTAAATCTACTTGGATTCAATTCTTCGCCAGAAAAAAAGCAAAACTTGAGTCTTGAGCTTGGTACCTTAAAAATTGAAGACAAAATATCGCTTTCTGGTAGCATAATAAACAAAGGTCCCGTAAATAGTACTAATACGAAAATTTACCTAATCTCTTCTGATGTTTTTGTGCCCCCCAGAATTTTAGGAATTGCCACTGTAACACTTGACCAAGATTTAGGTGCAGGGCAAAAAGATTCTTTTGAGTTTAATATTCCACATGATTCACGTGCTGTATCTTTCAAAATTGTTGCAGAGTCAGATGATTACACATCTGGGATAATGGAAGTAAAGAATACTGCTACGGCTGTTCTCACCAAACTAGTTACAATAAATGATGTATCTATTACTGATGCTACAGGAAATAGAATATCTAACATGTCAGCAGGTACGCCAATTAATATACAAAGTTCATTAGGCATAGAGTATTCTGCAATTGAAAAATCTCAACTGCAACCATTTGTATATTGGATTCAGATAAAACAATCATTTGAAACAAATGGTGAAACTAAATCATTTGTTGAATATATTGGAAAGGCCGAAGGTACATTTGATTCACCAGCAGAGCAACTTCCAACAATCGAGTGGACCCCTCCAAATGAAGGATTGTATTTTATTGAAACATTTGTTTGGGATCCTAATTCCATTCCTCTAGCTTCTAAAGGCCCTATTTCACTTGTACTTGTAAACTAGTAACTTTATTTCTACAGTTTACAAAGAAACATCATGCCTCAATTTGGAATTGTTGCACTAGGAGGAACTTTTGATATTATTCACAAAGGACATATCGAACTTTTGAGTAAGGCCTTTTCAATTTCTTCTCATGTCATTATTGGTCTAACAGGAGATGATCTTGCTAATAAAATGGGCAAAAGTATTTTCAATAATTATTCTAAAAGATATGAAACACTTACTTTGATGATTAACAAGAATTTTCCAAATTCATCTTATTCAATTAGCAAGCTTGAAAACGATTTTGGACCTGCAGCCATTGAAGGAAAGTTAGATGCCTTAGTTGTAAGTGAGGAAACTCGTCACAAAGGAGATATTTTAAACAAATTAAGAAAGGAAAAAAATTTACCTTCAGTAAGAATTGTTACAGTTCCTATGGCATTAGCAGAAGATGGAAGTAGAATATCTACGACCAGGATTAAAAATTCTGAGATTGACATCGAAGGAAAATTGTTATGAATTGACAAGTAACTTGTCTATATTTGAGTAAGTGAGATAAAAAACAAAATCAAAACAACCAAACCTTGACTATAGTAAATCACATGCTAAAAAAAATTGATAATGATATTACTATTCTAAAGGATGGTCTTATTCCAGAAAACATTGCGTTTTGGTACCACAAAATAATACATGAAACTAAAGAGATGGCACCTCCATGGCTGCAAGACAAAATAAATGTAAAACAGGATCCTATTCTTCACATGAAATTTAACATTGATATTTCAAAGCGAGCAGTACGCTATTTTATAATTTCAATTGATAATAATTTAGATGATATGCCATATTCTACACGACTCTACTTTCTTAAAGTTCAAGAAATAATAAGTTCTGAGATGGACAAGTCATTAATTTGAGTTATTCTTTTGTAATTTCAACTTCATCTCCAGTTGTTATGGCATTAACAATTTTATGCTCTTTTTCAAATACTGATTGAATAAAGTCAGCAAAAAATTCAACTTCGGTACTATCTTTGAGTAATACACTATGAGCAGATTTGTCTTTTAGCATTACAACAATTTCATTGTCAATTACATTCAAAATCTCTGTAATGTAAGTTTCTTTTCCTTCTTTGATATAGATTAAACTAGCAAGCTTTTCAGCTTCGTATTTATCAAGACATTTTATTTTTCTTTTCATGAATCTAAAAGAAATTTATCTAATTGGTCTCTTGCTTTTTCACGTTTTTCCTGATGAACTTTGAGAAAATCATTTATTTTTTCAATAAGTATTGCTTTTAGTTCTCCCGTTAACATTTTGCCAGATTTGTAATCATCATAGATCTTCTTTAGCTTGGTATCATCTGGTTCAAAGAAAATTCGGAGATATTGATAGGATACATCAATGTCAGGATTTCCTCCCTTTTTCCTATGCTCTTCTATATCGGGCTGTCCTCCCGAAAATGCATATTTGTTAATCTTCTTTTTTACAACCTCAGGAGAATCTGTAGTGTATACTGTTCCATTATCATCAGATGCTGACATTTTTCCACCTGGTCCCTGTAAAGCTGGAATCATTATGTTATGAATTAAGGCAGGTTTTAGTTTACCAATTTTTGGAGCAACATCTCTTGTTAATCTAAAATGAGGATCTTGGTCTACTCCAAGTGGAATGAGAACTGGCTTATCTTCAATAAAACATGGAGCAGATTGAAGCGAGGTATAGAAAATCATTCCAATATTAGTTTCATTTGAAAAACCAAATACTGCCTTGGTATTTGAGAAATTGATCTTTTTTGCTACCTGAGCGGCAATTGGATATAATGTTTTGATATGCATAGAGTTGATAATTATCTTAGTGTTTTCTGGCTTGAAACCAAGCGCAATAAAGTCAAGAGCGTTTTCAAAAGCAAATTTTTTTGTTTCTTCTAGTGTTAGGTTTGGTTTTGAAAAGAATTTTTCGTCATCCGTTAGCTGAAAATACATTTTTGTTTTGAATTTATCTTGGAGCCATTTTGAAAATACCCAAGGAACTAGGTGTCCAATATGGGTATGACCAGATGGCCCTCTTCCAGTATATAGGAAAAATTTGTTTCCCTTTGAATATTCATTTAAAATTACACTCATATCTCGATGAGAGAAAAAAATCCCCCTTCGTAACATAAAATGAAGATCGCCAGTAAATTCTTGGATCTTATTGAGTAGCTGACTCGAAATTTTTTCAGTACCAAACCGTTTAATCAATTTATCATAATCAATTTCACCTTCAACATGCCAAGGTGTAACAATAAAATCATCAGCAGGCATTCATGTTTGAGTTAGGTTAAGGTTTAAAAAGTCTTTTTGGAACTTTGTCGTATTGTCCCAAGTTCTTCACCCAATCGAAAAACAAATTATTAAATCATTAAAAGAAAGTAAAAGCTCGACTCCTGAACAACTTTGTGAATCTACTAAACTTTCCATAGATCAGGTTAGACGAGGAATCGAATGGTTGAAGCTTAAAGGTTTAGCTGAGATAAAAGAAATTGAAAAAATTACTGTAAAATTAGGTAGGAACGGATTAGATGCAAAAAAAAGTGGTTTGCCTGAACGAAAGCTTGTCAATGAAGTAAAGGATGGACCAAAACCACTTGATGAAATTAAAAACATACTAAAATCTGATTTTAATGCCGCAATAGCTAATGCAAAGAAAAATGATTGGATTCAAATGGAAAAAGATGATGTTTCAAGCAAAATTTCACTTAAAGGCAATGCCTCACCATCTCGTGAAGAAAAACTAATTGATTTAATTGGTTTTGATGAAAAACCACAAAATGATATTGAAGACTCTGAAGCCTTGGAATCACTCAAGAAAAGACCTGATTTTATTGCCGAAATTCTTACAAAATTAAAAACTATTTCTCTTACAGAAAAAGTAAAAGACATTGACATTGATTTATCCTCTGGAGCAATAGATGTAGAAGCAAAAGTTCCTGCTACTCATATTGCACGAATCCATCCATTAAATGAGACAATTAATGAGATTCGTGAAATCTTTGTTAGCCTTGGTTTTTCAGAAGTTTTAGGAAATTTAACACAGTCAAGTTTTTGGAATTTTGATGCACTATTCACCCCTCAGGATCATCCAGCAAGGGAGATGCAAGATACCTTTTATCTCAAAGACCTTAAAGCAGAAAAATTTGCAACACCTTCTCAAATAAACCAAGTAGCTCGTTCACACAAGAGAGGATGGGGTTATGACTGGAATATGTCAGAATCTCAAAGAATGACTCTTCGTACTCATACAACTTGTGTAACAATAAAATATCTTGCAGACAACAAATCAGACGAAGCTAGAATTTTTTCCTTAGGACGAGTTTTTCGCAATGAGAAAGTCAGCTACAAACATCTTGCTGAATTCAATCAAGTAGAAGGAGTTGTTGTAGGAAAGAATGTAACACTACGAGACTTGATGGGATTACAAGAAGAATTTTATCGACGGATGGGTTTAACAAAAATAAAATTCTGGCCTACATTTTTTCCATATACTGAACCTTCATTACAATCCATGGTTTACAATGATCGGCTAGAAAAATGGGTTGAATTATTTGGCATGGGTATTTTCAGAGCAGAAGTAACAAAACCACTTGGTATAACAAAACCTGTATTGGCATGGGGCGGTGGCATTGAAAGAATTGCGATGTTAAAATATGGAGTCAACGATGTAAGAGAATTTTATAATAATAATTTGAGTTGGTTAAGGAGTATCACAAAATGCCAGTAGTTCAATTAAACCTTAATCGATTGCAAAATTTAGTTGGAAAAACATCCAACAAAAACATAATTATTTCAAAAATCCCATTCTTAGGATTAGATATAGAAGAACAGACAGACGAATTTATTCGTGTAGAATATAGTCCAAATAGACCAGACTATGCCACAGACTATGGAATTGCTTTAGGTCTTCAGGGATTGTTTGGAATTAAAAAAGGAATTCCAAAATTATCTATAAAAAAAGGAAACTACAGTCTTAAAGTAACTCCCTTAGTAAAAAAAATTCGCCCCTTTGTGACATCTATAGTTGCAAAGAATGGAAATCTAAATGATGAAATTCTGCGAGAATTAATAGCTCTTCAAGAAGATCTACATTTTGGAATCGGCAGAAGACGTAAAAAAACATCTATTGGCATTCATGATTTGGATAAAATCGTTTTTCCAATAACATACACAACTGTTTCTAAGGATCACAAATTTACTCCTCTTGATTCTTCACAAGAAAGCACAATTGTGGAAATACTAGAAAAAACTAGTGTTGGACAGGAATACGGTGCTATTTTGAATAACACCTCAAATTTTCCTATAATTTTGGATGCAAAAGGAAATACCATATCATTTCCACCAATAATTAATTCAGCTCTCACTGCTGTTTCCACTAAAACAAAAAATCTGTTAATTGAAGTAACAGCTACTGATAAAAAAGTAGCAGAAGATACAATTGCAGTAGTAGCTACGACTTTACAAGCAGCTGGATTTTCACTTTATTCAGTAATAATTTCTGGTGGAAGTAATTCAACACCTTTACTTAATCCAAGAAAAATAATTCTAGATACTGTTTTTGTGAATAATGCATTAGGTCTGAATCTTTCCACTGCAACAATTGTTAACTGTCTAAGAAAATGTAGAATAGACGCAGTTGCAAAGAAAAACAAAATATCTTGTATAGTTCCTAGATATAGATTTGATATATTCAGTCCTATGGATTTGGTAGAAGAAGTAGCATTAGGATATGGCATAGAAAATCTCAAACCCTCTATACCAATCTCATCTTCGGTTGGGCAAAAAAATTCAATTACCAAAAAAATAGACTCTTTAAGTTTGTTAATGATAGGTTTAGGTTATACTGAAGCGCTAAATTCTAGTTTAGTAAGCAAACAAGTACATAATGATCTCACTAATAGAAGCAATACTGAGAACATTGAGGTTCTAGAATCTAAAAGTCAAGAACACACAATTCTTCGTGATTCGATAATTCCAGGTCTATTAGAAAATTTATCAAAAAATATACATGAACAATATCCACAAAAACTTTTTGAAAACGGAATAGTTTTTTCAAAAGGAAACCCAATTACAGAAAATATTCATCTTGCAGCAATTAGTGCACACAAAGATGCAAGTTTTTCTGAAATAAAATCAATACTTCAATCTTCCTTAAAGATTGGGTTTAACATTGATACAGAAACTAAAACATCGTCTCATCCAATTTTTTCCGAAGGACGAACAGCAAATATTTTGGTTAATAATAAAACAATTGGAATATTAGGAGAAATTGATTCCAAGATTATTGAGAATTTTAAGATTAGAGTACCAGTGGTAGCCTTTGAAATCCAACTGTCTGGATTAATATTTGACTAACTCCTTACTAAAATGCCCAAAAGAGCATGCGCACAGACGGATTAGGATGATGATAATCGTAAAGATGGAAATGATTTCTAATTCACCCAGGTGTGCAACATCGGGCAGCCCCGGTTTTAGAGCCAAATGAGGATTATGGCTAAGACCGATGAGTTTGTGTGAGTCAGAACCGGGGAACATTTCTTTTCTTAATGGATTTTTTCTAAGAACAAAAATATCTATGAAGAAAAGGAAAAGGTTTATTGATATACCCCTGATTCCATAATAAAGTATGGCAACAGCATATGTTTTAATCAACTGCGAACTAGGTTCAGAGGAAACAATTATTCAACAACTCAAAAACCTAGAAGGAGTTAAAGAAGTGCATGGAACTTTTGGTGCATATGATATCTTAGCAAAAATAGAATCACCAACTGTAGAATCACTCCGTGAAACAATTACATGGAAGATTCGTAAAATTGAAAAAATCCGTTCTACCCTGACATTGATGGGCATAGAAGGACAAACATAATCACTTCTTTTTCTTACAATGTTACTGCATTTTATTTTTGTAATAAAAGAAAGTGACCTTGGAAAAAGAGACAAAGAATTTGAATACGTAAAACAAATGTCACAATTTTTCAAAAAATGGATAAAAAATAATTTTTCAAAAGATTTTGAAGTCCAAACTGATGAGATGGTTACTAAATCAAATAATATATTTCAAAAATTAGATACACATCAATTATTACGAGACCATAGAGATAGAGGAGAAAATATTTATCATTTTTATCTCACTCATTTTCGTCCTCTGTGGACTGACTGTACCTGTGAAGGATATCATGCTGAAAATTTTGGAATGGCATTATGGCTTCCTCCAAAAAATCAAGATGATATTTTATTTTTAGCTGAAAAAAACTGTACTACAGTATCACATGAAATATCTCATGAGCTGTTAAGACAAATTGGTAATAAAAAATACATTGATCTTGTACATGATGTCTGGACTAGACATCTTTATGATGATCTTCCATTTGAGCAATATGGAAAAGATTTTGAAAGAACTAATAGTAAACCATATTTTTTAACTATTGATACATCCAGCTTTCGGTTATAGTACAATCACCACTTTTTTTTAATTGTACTTGCTTGTAATTAGGCATGTTTTTTTGTAAAGGCCTATGTAAAACTAAATTCAATTTACTAGTTGGGAAGAGTCTTTTGCGATATCAAAATAATCAGAAAAGATGCGGTGTTTGTGATGTTTATTTTATTTTGGCTAGTTCAAAATGCCCATGTTGTAATGCTATACTGCATGTAAGACCAAGACATTCTAAAGCTAAACTAAAGTATTACAAGAGTAAAGGAGTAAAATGGATTTAAATTAACACTTGGTAACAGAATAAATTCTGTTTTCAAAGTTAGCAGTTTTAAATTCTAATTTATTCTCAGGATCTTTCTTTCTTGATTTACTTAATCTTTCAAGTTCTACTAAAGAGTCTCCTTTGAATCCAACAGAAGAACCAAAAATCGCATCAATTAACATAGTTCCATGATCTCCCTTTTTAACATCATCAGCAATGGTGTAGAATTTTATGGCTTCTCTTTTTTGAACTGGTGTTCCAGTTGCCTTATTGAATGCAATTGCAATGTACATTCCATTGTTCTTGACAGCAACTGGGACCTTGTGATTCTTTCCTGATGCCCCAGGAATGGTTTCGTTAATTAGAATTTCACATTTATGATACATGCTGGAAACATATGCAAAAAATCGATACTGCGCAAATTTGCCTTTAGGATCATCTTCACAGTCAACAAAGACCTTGTGTAAAACATCCAGTGCTTTATCATTCATGCTTTGTAGTCTGTCATCAATTCTTCCACGCTCAAGTAAATCTGAATCGCAATCCTTTGCTACTAGTGCAAGAATAAAGTCAGGTAGGTTGTAATTTTTTAGAGCAGCAACAAATGCTCCTGCCTGTGACATGCCAAAACTTGGAAAACCTTTATTGACCATTTTTAAAACCACGCTTTTTTTAACTGACTGTAATGAATGAAATGAATTTCCCCTAACACTAGGTAGGAATATGGTTTTTCGTTTATAATTGTTATCTAGTTTTATATGATAAAACACTATTACGATTAACTTTCAAATCTGCAAATATTAAATCCTGCAAACCAGCATGAATAAGCATGGAAATTCAAACTAGTCCAGAACTTGTATCAAAGGTTTATGAAAAAACAAGAATAAATCTTTCAAAATTTCGAAAAATAGTTGGAAGACCTCTTACACTAACTGAAAAAATTCTTGCAGGTCATCTGATAGATATTGATGACAAGCATCTTGACGATGGGGCAAACTATGTTTATCTTTATCCTGATAGAGTTGCATTACAAGACGTTACAGGCCAAATGGTTTTGTTACAGTTCATGCAGGCTAGTCTAAAACAAACTAAAATCCCTACAACCGTTCATTGTGATCATCTTATACGAGCTAAATTAGGTGGAGAATATGATACCAAAACAGCTCTTGATGAAAATAGTGAAATATACAAATTCTTAGAATCTGCCTCTCGTAAATATGGTATAGGTTTTTGGAAACCTGGAGCAGGCATCATACATCAGGTTGTCTTGGAGAACTATGCATTTCCAGGAGGACTAATGATTGGAACTGACTCTCACACTCCTAATGCAGGAGGTCTTGGAATGATCGCAATTGGAGTTGGAGGAGTTGATGCTGCCGAAACAATGGCAGGACTTCCTTGGGAAATCCTATATCCAAAACGGATTGGAGTGTATCTAACTGGCAAGATAAATGGTTGGACTGCACCAAAGGATGTTATTTTACGTGTTGCAGGTGAACTAACTGTTTCAGGCGGAACAAATGCTGTAATAGAATATTTTGGACCTGGAACAAAATCTATTAGCTGTACAGGAAAGGCAACTATAACAAACATGGGTGCAGAAATTGGTGCAACATGTTCTATATTTCCATATGATGAGAGAATGGAAAAATATCTCAAATCTACAAATCGTGAAAAAATTGCAAACCTAGCAAACAAGAATAAAGAGTTACTTGTAGCTGATCCAGAGGTAGAACAAAATCCAGAAAAATATTTTGATAGAGTAATTCGAATTGATCTTTCAAAATTAGAACCGCACATTGTCGGCCCACATACCCCAGATCTTGCTAGACCAATTTCAAAACTAGCTGAAGATGTTAGAAAAAATCAATACATTGACAACATTTCAGTTGCTCTAATTGGAAGCTGTACAAATTCTTCTTATGAAGATATGTCAAGAGCTGCTGATCTTGCGGAGCAGGCCAGAGCTAAAGGAATCAAGGCTAAAATTCCACTCCTTGTGACTCCCGGCTCAGAGCAGATTCGTGCAACAATAGAACGAGATGGTCAAATGGAATCTCTAAGATCAATAGGAGCAATGGTTCTTGCAAATGCATGTGGACCATGCATTGGGCAATGGAGTAGACCTGAACTAAAAAAAGGAGAAAAAAATACTATTGTTACATCCTATAACAGGAACTTTCCAGGCAGAAATGATGGAAAAAGAGAAACTATGAACTTTATCGCTAGTCCGGAATTAGTAACAGCTCTTGCATTAGGCGGTAATCTATCTTTTAATCCAATTACAGACTCAATTACAAGTTCTGATGGTTCAAAGTTTCAATTGAAACCACCTAAAGTTGCGCCAGAGGTGCCATTAAGTGGTTTTAAAAATGTGGAGGGAATTTACATTCCTCCTGCCGATAACCCAGAGGATATTGAAGTAATTATTGACAAATACAGTAGTCGATTACAAAAACTGGATCCTTTTCCACCATGGAATGGTAAAGATTTTCTTGAACTACCAATATTGGTCAAAGCAAAAGGAAAATGTACTACAGATCACATCTCTCCTGCAGGAGCTTGGCTTGCATATAGAGGACATCTAGATAATTTGAGTGATAACATGTTACTAGGTGCAGTAAATGCCTTTAATGATCAGGTAGGTAATGGAAAAAATATTCTCAATGGTAACACTGAACCTTTTCCACAGATTGCAAGAAAGTATAAAGAAAAAAAAATTCAATGGGTGATTATTGGAGATAACAACTACGGTGAGGGTAGCAGTAGGGAACACGCAGCTATGACTCCACGATATCTAAACTGTGTCTGTGTGATTACCAAAAGCTTTGCTAGAATTCATGAAACTAACTTGAAAAAACAAGGAATTCTGGCTTTAACATTTGAAAATCCCAACGATTATGATAAAATTCTTGAAGATGATAAAATAAGTGTCATTGGTTTGGATAATTTTCAAGCTGGTAAAACGCTAAGATGTCAAATAACTCACATTAATGGTTCAAAAGATGAGATTAATCTTAAACATTCTTACAATAAAACCCAGATAGAGTGGTTTCGTTTAGGTTCAGCCCTTAACGCTCTTCGTTAACAATAAAAATCATAACCAGATGTTTTAAAAAAAGGACGTGGGGCCGACCGGAGTTGAACCGGCGACCTACGGGTCACTACAGCTCCAAACTCACATCATCTTTTCATCAGTAGCTTAGTTTAACCTCTGGAGCCCTTAGCGGTGATCTTTGTAGACACTGTCGCCCTACCAGGCTAGGCTACGACCCCACAATTAATGAGACACATTGACTCGAATTTTAACTTATTTTACCAAGATTTATTTGCACAATTATGATTCAAAAATCTTCAAGGATCATGGTTCGAGTCTCATTATTAATTGTGGGAGCAATTCCAGTAATTTTTGCAATATTAATTGCTGTATCACTCATGATGCAGCAAGAAGTTCCTTTTACCGCTGTTGTACCTGAAGATAAAATAGCAATAGAATATACTAAACATCAACTAAAACTTGTTTCGTTTGGTGTTACCGAAAGAGCAGGTTCTCAATACACCGAAATTTTAGAAATAAATGATAATGGAGAAATAAAGTATAGTGTTGTTGAGGAAGGATATCTCAAACCAGATAAAAAATCTCAAATAAATGCATCACAATTATCTAAACTCACTGCGCTGATAAAAGAAACTGGTTTTATGGAAATTCCAACTGATTCTTTTCCTGTTCGAGTTGGGGTCGATGATTATAAAAAATATAGTATTAAAGTAACTCTAAACGGACAAACCAGACAAATTCATTGGGTTGAACAAAACGCGACTGATAAATTCATTCCACCGATAATATCAATCGTTGAATTAGAGTTAGACCAAATCATTAATCAATTAATAGAATAAATAGCGAATCGACTTGTTATTGGTATGATACCACTTTCTGGAGACTTGAAAAAAGCTAAAGGAATAGTTTCTGAGACAATAGACTCAAATGAAATTACAAGAGGAACTTCTACTTTAAAACGAGGATTAGCACACATGCTAAAAAATGGCGTGGTAATGGATGTTACGACAGTAGAGCAAGCACAAATTGCAGAGGATGCAGGGGCTGTATCTGTTATGGTTTTAGATAAACTTCCATCCGATGTTAGAAAGGCGGGAGGAGTTGCTCGTACTGCAAGCGTTAGAATAATTCAAGAAATTATGGATGCCGTTACTATTCCAGTAATGGCAAAATGTAGGATTGGACATGTATACGAAGCACGTGTATTAGAAGAGACAGATGTTGATATGATTGATGAATCAGAGGTGTTAACACCTGCTGATGAAAATCACCACATTTGGAAATGGGATTTTACTACACCTTTTGTTAACGGTTCACGTTCATTAGCAGAAGCACTTCGTAGAATAGAGGAAGGTGCAGCAATGATTAGAACAAAAGGCGAACCAGGAACTGGTAATGTTGCAGAAGCTGTACTTCACATAAAAAAACTCAATGATGAACTAAGAACAATTAGAGCAATTTATGATTCTGGTGATAACCAAGATCTGGTCAGAATGGCAAGAGAATTTAGAGTTTCATTTGATCTAGTCAATGACACTGCTAAAATAGGTAGATTACCCGTAGTTAATTTTGCAGCGGGTGGGATATCAACACCAGCAGATGCAGCGTATCTGATGTCACTTGGATGTGATGGGATATTTGTTGGTTCAGGTGTTTTCAAAGCTGAAGATGCAAAAGAACGTGCCCAAGCTATTGTTTTAGCTACAACCTTCTGGGAAGATGCAGATAAGGTTAAAGAAGCACAAAAAATGATTGATGAAAGACAATCAATGCTAGGTCTTGATGTCAAGGAATTAGAATTACGAATGCAAGAGCGTGGAAGTACTGCATGACTAAACTAAACATTGGAATTTTATCAATACAAGGAGATGTTTCAGAAAATGTTACTTCAACCGAAGATGCATTAAAAGAACTTGGTACTGAGGGAATAGTAACTCAAGTCAAGACTCCTGAACAAATTTCCCAATTAGATGGCTTGATTATTCCAGGAGGGGAGAGTACAATGATTGGACAACTCTCGTTAGTTAATGGTTCGCTTAAGAAAATTAAAGAAAAAATTGAATCTGGTATGCCAGTTTTTGGAATTTGCGCAGGACTCATTTTACTTTCAAAAAAGGCAAAAGACAGAGTTGTGGGAGACACTGATCAACCTCTTTTGGATTTGTTAGATGTTAAAGTGGAACGAAATTCTTTTGGGAGACAAAGAGATTCCTTTGAGGCAGAAGTTTCTATGAAACCAGTAAATATTTCAAAATTCAAAGGAATCTTCATTCGTGCTCCATCAATTTCAGAAATAGGAAAAAATGTTGAAGTTCTTTCTAAATTTAATGAAAAAATCGTTGCAGTAAAACAAGGTAACATTCTTGCAACTGCGTTTCACCCAGAATTAACATCAGATATATCATTACACAAATATTTTGTAAATTTAATACAACAGTCTTCAATTAAGAATAAATGATTTCTACTAGGAAGTATTGAAACAATTCTACGCAATGTTTTATAATAATTAATAACTTGAACAGATGAAGTGAAGATAAGCAAATTATTTACAATATTTACAATTACTATTTTACTTGTGGGCAGTCTGAATTCTAATCTTGGTTATAATGCATATGCTGATGACTCTTCTGAGAAAGATAAAAAAGAAGAAAAACATTTAGAAGAAAAAGAAAAACGAGAAGACGAAAAACTCAAACAAAAAGAATCAAAAGAAGAATATAAAGACAAAGTAGAAGAAAAGAAAAAAATCTTAACTGACTTTGAAAAAGAACTAAAAGAAAAATATTTGAACATAAAAAATGAATTTAAGGAAAAATATGCACAACTAAAAATTTCTAAAACTCAAAGTAATTTAGAATCGTCACTTACTACTAGTGATAATGATGAATTAGAAATAAAACTTAAAGAACTTAGATTATTAGAACAGGAATTTCGAGAAAAAATTAAAAATCTAAAATTAGAAGCTAAAGAACACCTTAGTGAGCTCAAATCTGAGTTTAAAATTCAACAAGATGATAGAAAAAATCAAATCCGTGATAGAATTAATGAATTAAAAGAAAAATACAAAGATCAAATTAAAGAACATATTCATCATAGTTCCTCTGATTTAGAAAAAT
>DATBIP010000102.1:0-3826 GCA_036556885.1 Nitrosopumilaceae archaeon | reverse complement strand
TAAACAAACAAGCAGCTTTTGCAAATACAATATCTGTTTGTAGTGAATCAGATGAATCTCCTCTGGGACCTATCAAGATTATTTTTGAATCAAAAAATATTGAACAAGTACTAGAATGGCTAACTTCTGCCGAATAACTCTATTCACTTTTTGGCGTTGAAGTTTTTACAAAGTTCATCTCTGCTCAAAAATTCTAAGTAAATTTGGTAAAGCTTTTGCAGAGGTAGCTTTAATGGATAAATCCATTTCTGATGACATTAATGTTTCTTCAGGATTAACTTCTATTAACAGTGAGTGATTTTGTTTTGCAAAAACTGGTAATGAATTTGCTGGAGAAACTACAAGTGAAGTTCCAGCTATTATCATTACATCACAAGAACTTGCATGAATAATGGCTCTTTCCCACACATTTTGAGGTAAAGGTTCCCCAAACCATACAACATCTGGCCGTAACATGCTTCCACATCTACAACTTGGAGGCAGATCACCAAAACTTGTTGTAATTTCGTCTTTAAAATTACAAACTGTACATTTAATCCTGATTATACTTCCATGTAGTTCTAAAACATTTGTACTTCCAGCTCTTTGATGTAAGCCATCTATATTTTGAGTCAGAACCACTATTTCCTTATACTTTTCAAGTTGTGCGATTGCTGTATGGCCTAAATTAGGTTGTGCATTTAGAATGTTTTTTCTTCTTTCTTCATACCATTCCCATACTAGCTTTGGATTAGCAAAGAATGCATCAATTGTTGCAAGTTGCATTGGATCATGTTTTCTCCATAAACCATCCTTTCCTCGGAAAGTTGGAATTCCACTCTCTTGAGAAATTCCTGCACCAGTAACAAAAACTATTTTTTTTGCAGCCTTTATAGAGTCAGTAACTGTTGCAAACATTTTACTATTTTATCTCAATTTCTAAAAGATCTTTTGCAGCTATTACTGAACTGTGAATCTTCTTTGCTTCTTCTAAAAGGACAGATTCATCATTATATCTTGCTGAAAAATGAGTTAAAATCAGGTTTGATACATTTGCATTTTTTGCAAGAAGCGCTGCTTCTTTTGCAGTTGAATGATGTGTTTCCATTGCTTTTTCCTGTAATTCACTTAAAAACGTAGAATCAAAACTTAGATAATCACAATCCCTGAAAAATTCTTCTAATTTTTTTGTAGGTCTAGTATCGCCTGAAATTCCAATTTTTTTCCCTGATCTTTTCTCACCTAATACCTCAGAAGACTTTACAATTCTATTTCCAACTTGCACCTCTTTTCCTAGCTGAAGTTTATGCCATAACTCTCCTTCTGGTATGCCAATTTTTTTTGCTTTTTCTGGGAAAAATTTTCCAGGCTTATCTTTTTCTTCAAAGAGGTACGAATAGGATGTAATAGAATGATCTGCTTCACAGGCTCTGATAATGTACGATTTTTCATCTACTACTGTTTCTTCTCTAATCGATGTTATCATGACAGGAAACGATAATCCAAAATTTAGAACTTTTATGTTTGATGCAATAAACTCTTCAATTCCATCTGGGCCATAGATCTCTATCGGTTGGGTTCTATTTTGTAAGGTCATTGTTTGTAGCAATCCAAGAATCCCAATACAATGATCACCATGAAGATGTGTAACAAATATCTTCATTTTTTTGTTCCAACCAAGACCTGACTTGAGATAAGAAATTTGTGCTCCTTCTCCCGCATCAAACATCAAAATCTCTCCTTCTCTTTCTAAACAAATGCATGTTAATCCCCGTTCAGGAGTTGGCTGAGCAGCAGATGTGCCTAGAAAAACTAACTTCATAATTTTATTAGAACATCCTCATACAATTGCTTTTGCAATTATACTTGAAACATCCACTATTGAAGTATTCCCTGGAATAGTATTTGTACTTATAATTTTTGATACTCCAGCTTTTTTTATCTTTATTTCAGCATTATCCCTTAACAAGGCATGAGTACATGCAACAAAAATTCGTTTACATTTTTGTTTTTTTAAAAACTCTGTAGCTTTGATAATACTCCCACCAGTGCTTATCATATCATCAACTAGAATCAAATCTCTTCCTTTTACTTCTTTTAAATTAGTTGATTTTATCTGAATTTTTCCTGTATGTCTGTTTCTCTGTTTTTGTAAAGATACATAATTGGTACCATAAAGTTTAGCAAATTCTTTTGCACGCTGAACCCCTCCCAAATCTGGTGACACAATTACAGGTTTCTTTAAACCTAATTTTTTGACATATGAAACCAATTGATGTACAGCAGATACGTTTCTTGCAGGAATTTTAAAGTGTTCCAGTGCAATTTTACTATGAATATCAACAACTATGACTTTTGATACTCCTACCGCCTTGAATAATTTTGCAATAGCCCTCATTGTTACAATTTCACCTGGTAGGAATTCTCTGTCTTGTCTGGCATAACCAAAGTATGGAATGACAGCTATTACATCTGAGGAATATTGCTTAGCTTTTGACATAATGGATAACGCCTGAATTAGATGAGAATCCACAGGAGGATATGTTGATTGGACAACTACAATACTTCCTCTTCTTGGTTTATCCTCTATTGTGATTTTACCTTCCCCATCCGGAAAAACTCTTAGATTACAGTTTAGGTATGAAGCATTAAGTTTTTTTGCAATTCTTCTCGCTAGATCTTGAGAAGCATTGCCTCCAATCACTGTAAATTTTTTCAACACCTCATCGAGAAAATGGCCACTCTTAAATTTTGAGATATTTCCCTCATTGATAACAACTATAACATTTTAATGCTTACACAAAAAATCCTTGTCATCATGAAATACAAAATATTACTTTGCATTGGTCTAATCCTACCCGGACTTATTATAGAAGCATATGCTCATACGGTAGATTCTGTAGGAGAATACAGATTAGAGATTGGATGGATGAATGAACCAGTAGTCTCTGGAGAAACAAATGGTATAGAATTGTATGTTAGCCCTCTTGTTTCTAATATTCCATTAGAAGAACAAGAATTTCATGATGGGATTAATGGACTGGAAAAAACCTTAAAAATTGAATTAGTTTTTCAAGGAAAAAAAATCATCTTACCACTTGATTCTGATCACAATATTCCTGGTAAATATTATGCATTTGTAAACCCAACAGTCTCAGGGTATTATCAAGCAAATCTGCTAGGTAAGATCAAAGATACAACAGTAAGTATCTCGATGCATCCTCCTAAGGTAGATGAACGAGAATATATTGAATTTCCAGAACAATCTGATGTTACACTAAAACAAATGATTGCCGCACACACTACAATTGTTGGAGACATTAACGACTTGAAAGAATCGGTGAATCGATTAAATGAATCCAATCAAGCAATCAATATAGGATATATTGGAATAGGATTTGGGATTGTAGGTATAATAATTGCATCAATAGCAATTTTCAAAACAAAAAAGATAACAGCTTAGGAATTTTTGACAGAGATTATTCCGTTTACAATAAGATACTGTAAACCATTTGCAAACTCTTTATCTGAAATCAATTGTTCCGACCACCAACCTGCATTATTTCTAACCCAGTCAGGAATTATTGAATTTCCTGAAGATTGTCCACTAGATGAAGGAATCACGATGATGCCTTCTTTTATCATAAATTCTATTCCTGATGCAAAGTCATTATCTTCAATCTTGCCTGCAGACCACCAGCTTGCATTATTTCTAACCCAGTCAGGAATACTAATCTCAGATGAGGTTTCTACTCTATCTACTACAATAGGTAAACCTACTGTAGCAAGGCTATTGTCATTTAAATTACTAAATTGTAATGTAATTATGCCTTTGACATTTCCTGGA
>DATBIP010000101.1:0-13379 GCA_036556885.1 Nitrosopumilaceae archaeon | reverse complement strand
ATGACTGTATGTTCAAAAAATACGCACTAACATATACAAATCATACAATTCCTAATCAAAAACAATTAGCAATTGGAACTGTCACCGATATACTCCCGTTGTCGGTTTTAAGTTCCGTTGCTATATTTTTAAAAATATTTTTTTACAAAAACAAGTGAATGGTGTGATATTTTATTTAGAAAGATCAAAAATTTGTAACTATTTTTTAAATAGTATTTTGTCTCTATAGATTTTAGATTCCATGATGGAAAATAACGAACATAGAAAATTAGTTGAAGCATTAATTGAGCATTTTGAATTAAGGGGATTAAAAATAATATCTGCTGCATATGATGGTTTTGAAAAATGTGAAGTAATTGGAAATCATGAACCTGATGTAATTGCACAAAAACCAGGTGAGGATTTTTATCACATTGGAGAAGCAAAGACAAGTAATAGTCTTTTAAGTGATCGCGCACGAGAGCAGTTTGAAGATTTTGGGAATACAGTAATCTTAAAGGAAGGTTTCACTCGTACGTATTTGCCTTTTTGTATTGCAGTACCAAAAAATTGTGTCGCTGATCTAAAAAAATGTATTGTAGATTATGGATTATCAATGAATGAAAATATAGAAATCTTATCTTTATGATTTTGCAAAATACTAAAGTACCTCATGATTCAATTATTAATATGGTTCGTGTGTTTTATAGTCAAAAAACAGAACAATTAATCAAAAAAATTGAATTAAATCAATGGCGTAAATGTTTACATGAAAAACTGAACCATGATCATCAAGAGCTTTCTGATAATTGGAAAATGTGTGCATTAGGAGAGCGAATAAAAATTGAAGGAAAAGATTTACAAAATATTAATGAGTTGTCTCCTGAAGCAAGATTACTTGGCTATGAATTTTCTGTAGCTATACAAAACAGAGATAGTGATGCAGCAATCAAAATTATTGAAAAAATAGAAAAATTACCAACTATATGGAATGATTAGATTCTGGAAGTATTGAAAATTGAATGATAAAGTTATCAAATTATTTGAAGGTAGAAATCTAGTTTTTATTGCAACTATAATGAAGGACGGCTCTCCACAACTATCACCAGTATGGGCAGATATGGAAGAAGAATATGTTTTGGTAAATACTGCTGAAGGAAGAATCAAACACAAAAATGTACTTAGGGATCCTCGGGTAGCAATTTCTGTAGTTGATAATAATAATCCACTAAACATGACTACCATGAGAGGTAAAGTTATAGAAATAATTCCAGATTATCAATATCAACATGCCAACAGACTAACAAAAAAATACATGGGTAAAGACAGGTATCCATTTAGACAGCCTGGAGAAAAACGAATTATTCTGAAAATCCTTCCTGAAAAGGTATATGTTCTTCCAGAATTAAAGATGAGCCAAGATTAAAGATAAATTATATTTCAAAACTCGAATTTTGAAATATTATAATTTCTTCCTTGTAGGGCAATTTTTAATATTTAATAATATATTTCATAATTCGAATTTAGAAATATCATAATTTCTTCCTTGAAATACAAGTAATTTATGTACAAAACAAGTTTGAATATGCAAAAAAACTGTTTCATTTAACAAATCTGTTCCATTACAAAATTTTGTTTTCTATTATTGATTAGCAATATAGAAGAGATTATACCATACAAACATATGTTGTATAAAAAAATTAAAAAAAGAGAGATAGGCAGTTTATCGACGTCTTCTTCGTGCTGCGCGTCGTACTGTTCTTCGTGCTGCGCGTCGTACCGTTCTTCTGGCTGAACGTCGTACTGTTCTTCGTGCTGCACGTCTTACAGTTCTTCGTGCTGAACGTCGTCTAGATGCTGCTCTTGCTGCTAACTTTAAAGCAGCATTTCGTTTTCTTGTACGAGCAGCTTTCTTTGCTGCTGCACTTCTTCTTGCTCTTGAGATTGCCATGTTCTTGTTCGTATTTTCTTATGTCTTATGTAGTGCTAGTCAGAAGTTTTTGTGTAAATTATACAACTTTTTGACATGAAATTGATCGAAAATGTAAAATTTTTTTCTTATACATGCAATTTAATATTTTACAATTAAATTTACACAATTACAAGTCATTTACACGTACAAATTAATCTAAAATTACTTAAAACATGTGTATTAATTGTTTAAATTGTAATTGAAATGGAATTGTAATAAAGAAGTATTGATCGCAGTATTTACGATAACATTAACTTTACACATATTTTAAGTTGTATTAGGTACAAAATATGAATAATGTAAGTCAATTACGAAATAATGTAGAGAGATGGTTAATTCATGAAAACTATTCGTTTAAAGATGTAAAAAGTAATGAAGATAGTTTTAGAATACGTATCAAAGATATTGGTTCGTTTAATATTCCAATTGAAATTTTTGAACCAAAAGCACAATCTAATGTTTTAGTTCTAGGTGGGAAAGTCTTTTTGAGAAACCCTCAAACTGCTAGATACAATAAATTAACGGATTGGGAACAGGAAAAATTCAAAAATTCCGTCAAGGATTTCTGTGATTCCATTAGAGCAATCCATAAAATCTTCAAAGAAGACGGCAAAGTGGTAATTGGAATTTATCTGGTTTTAGACAAAATTGAGCGATTCACGCAGGAAAATGTTCTAGAAGCACTAGGGAAAGTAACCGAAATGAGTGAAAAAACCTATCAATTTATCAATAAAACCTTTTGAAGATCAGTTCATTTTTTTGAAATTTTTTACCATAAAAATGAGATGCAGTGAGAATAAAGGTAAAAAAAAGAGATTATGAGAATTTCTTGTTCAAAAATTTACTCCGCATATTCATATAGTATTATTCTATGTTTTCAGCCATGACTGATTTACAAAAACCTTCAACTAACAGTCAATGTTACTATTGTGGGAAGAGTTTTCTCTCTAAAGAACAAGTGAATAAACACTTGGAAGAGTCTCATTCAACAGTAAGAGGAAAAAAACCCATCATGAATGTGGTAAAGTTAAATCCACAATCACTAAATTATGTGGTAAATTTTTTGGAAGAATCTCAAAATTATTGTGTATGTTTAGTAGATATTGTAAATTCGACGAAAATTTCGGCATCTTTAACACAGCAAAAACTGTCAAAATACTATGAGGTTTTTTTAAATTCTATGGCACAAATAGTTGAGGTATTTGGAGGGTTTGTTATCAAAAATATTGGGGATAGTCTTTTGTATTATTTTCCAGATTCTTCAGACGCATCAAAGGGCAATGATTTTAGAAATTGTTTAGAATGTGGTTTGAAAATGATAGAGGAGCATGACAAAATTAATGTGATTCTTAAAAAACAAAAGTTGCCCTCTCTTGACTATCGTATAAGTGCTGACTATGGCGAAGTCAGCATTATGGAAACTAATAATTCTTCAAACATTGATGTTTTCGGTACACCAGTCAATATGTGTACAAAGATCAATCATCTTGCAAACAAAAATGCTTTAGTCATTGGGAGTGATTTGTATAGAACCGTGAAGAGGATTAATGATTATGAATACAATATGATTAATTCGTGCTCGATTGGTATGAAGTATATGTATCCAGTTTATTCGGTACAACGAAAACTCTGATTTCTCAAATTCTTATTGTTCACATTTCTTACCATGAGAGGGATATATTACAATAATCTGTTCTCGTGAAATTGAAGGAGAAAATTTCTCATTTCCAAGAAATTCTCCGTGAGCTTTAATCATGTTGTCTTTTGCATCCCAGATCAAGGCTTCAGTCATAATATAGTAACGGCCCTTATTATCAGTCAAGCCTTTTGCTATAATTCCATCACTTGGACATGGAGCATCAATTTTGATTATAATTTCAGCGTTAGGGACAGGCTCGCCAGAGATTGTTTTCAAGTTACCAACGAATACGGCTGTATATCCTGCGTCCATGGTGGTACTAGACCACTGAAAAAGCCGAAGATTTGTTGCTTGAATTTTTTTGGTATCAGATAGTGCAGTATTTGTGGAAAGAAGAAGTACAAAAAACAAAATTGCTGCTAATTTTAGCATGATGGTATAATCACGATTAGATGTATTTATCATTCTAAAATGATACCAATTGTATCTTTTTCCCACAAAAATCAACCAAAAATTAGGGGTTTAGCTTTTAGCCATAGCCAAAATACTTTGACATTGTTTAGCCAAGCTATCTGGATGGTTTGACCATTGGCTGCAATATTTACGAATAAATGTTAAACCCCCCATCTAAAACCCTATTTCTGAAAAAACGATGCCATTCATAAATTACATATCATACTTGAGGGGTTTAGCTTTTACGAATAAGATAATATTTTTCCAAAACGTTATAGTTTTACATTAAATTGTTCTTCAAGTGGAATAGTTAATCCAAAAATGGCTAGATTAATTATTACTCCTATGATAAAAAGTCCGATTCCTAGATAGAGGCAATTTTTTGCTTTTTTAGGATCATCACGTTTTAGGACAAAAAATGCAATAATCCCCCCTATCAAACCAAGCAAGATAGGAACTAAGAACCACCAATTGCTTCGTTTTTTCTCATAGCTCATTAAGAACTCCCATATTTCTATCCAGAATCTATTTGAATCAATAAATTATTCGAAAATCAAGTTTTAGGAGATTCCAAGTTTTTTCTAACTTGAGTGATTTCAATTTCAACTGTTTCTAAGGGGTCTTCTACCTGGTTTCGTCTAATTGAAAACATCTTTGGTCTATCAAAGTCATCTGTACAATCAGGGCATGCATATACTAGGACTCGATGCTCATTAGGGGCTTTTGGGTTTGATAGTCTTGGATAGTATACCAATCTTGCCCCACAATCAACACAATATCTATTGGCCCTTCTAGTTCTGGCCAATGTAAATCTCCTGCATTGTTCATAGTATGCGATCAGATATTAGATCTATCCTGTCTAAACCAGTAAACCAATTGGTTTCAACATTCTATATTTCAAAATTCGAATTTAGAAATAATGAAATGCGCCGCCCGTCAGACTTGAACTGACGGCCAACGGATTAACAGTCCGACGCTCTACCACGCTGAGCTAGGGCGGCAACAGGTTTGTACCTTGACTATAGCGATTTAATCCTTACGAAGTGTTAGTCAAAGAATGTAAAATCAATTGAATTTTGCAAAAAATTCACGTATTTCATCAGTATAATTTTCGACCAATCCTACAATTTCCATATGCTCATCTGGGGTAGGTTCTCGTCTATGAAAAACTTGAAATGCACTTAAAGCAGAACCTACCATCTCACCTACAAAAAAACCGCACAGAAAATCTCCAATATTTTCAGGTTTCCAGACATCTCCAATTCTTGGAGATGCTCCTGCATTTTTGTATAAGAGTAATGTTTCTTTAATTAGATTGCTTGTTTGCACTTTGAATTCCTCGTCAAGTGGCATTATAATTCATTAAATGAACTAATTATTTTTCCATGCCTTTTGTTTTTGATGAAATGTAGATGCCATCAAGAAAAACTCGATGATCTTTGTTTTTGATTTTGGTTTTTTGTTCGATTTCTGCAGCACTCTGAGTAACATCAGATAAAACATGACCGGTCAAAACTATCTCATCTCCTTTTGCAACAACCTTAGTGTGGCCATGGATTTTTGCAATTCTAGGAGCTCGCTCGCCTTGAAAATTTTCAATGATTACATCTTTATCTTTAATCTTAACTGTAATTGGAAAGTGAGCATATACTACTTTCATTTGGATAGTGTAACCATCAATTACTCCTTCACAAAGAGTCTTAATTAGAGATTTTGCAGTATTCAAAATCGCATATTCTTTTTTCCTATTTCCTTGTGTTTTAATTGAAATTTTTTTGCCGTTAATCTCTAAAGATACCGGGATTTTTCTAAAATTTTTAAATGTTTTCCCTAATGGTCCTGAAACAGAGAGCATGTTTTTCTTTAAAGAAACAGTAACTTTGTCAGGAATGTCTAATGACGTTTCATAATTTTCTAGTTGCTCAGTAGACATACCCTATCAAGAATCCTCCAATTCCTTTGTTAGCCGCTTCATGATGTGACATCACACCCTGATTAGTAGTAACTAGAAGCATACCTCTTGTGTATGATGGTAAATATTGCTGCTCCCATTCTGAATATTCTGTTTTTTTGACTTTGAATCTAGGAGTGATAGCACCGCATTTGGTGATTTTTGCCAATAGTTGAATTTTGAATTTGCCTCCACGTTTGTCTTCAATATGCTCAAATTTACCAATGAATCCAGCTTTCTCAAGAGTAGTTAAAACCTTTGTTGCCAATTTTGAAGTTGGTAAAACAATACATTCTCCTTTTCTTCTAGCTTCGGTGTTATAGAGAGTTACAAACAAATTTGCTAAAACATTAGTCGCTGGCATTTTTCCTCATCCTCACATATTTTTTCTAAATCCCAAGGATTCAGCAACCTCTCTGAAACACCTTCGGCAAATTAATAGGTCGTATTTTTGAATAACTGCTGTATAATCTCCACATCTCTTACACCAACGAGAACCTCTACCAAATTTGTGTTTTTTCCTTCCTGTATATTCGTAGGATCTATCTTTAGCCATTATACTATTTTCACTCCAAATGTCCTTGTCAGAAATTCTTTTGCTTCATCAGCTGATATTTTGTGAGATTTTCCAATTTTGGCCTTGTGTTTACTTCTAAATCTAATATTGAATCCAGGTCTAGTAAGAGATACAGCAACATCAAGACCAAGAATTCCTATTTTTGGATCATATTTTATTCCTGGAATGTCAATGTGTTCTAAGATTCCAAAAGAAACATTTCCAAAATTATCAAAAGATGAACCTTTGATTTGATTTCCTTTTGCTTCTAAAAGTCGTTTTAGTAGAGCTGTTGCGTCGTTACCCCTACTTGTTACTGCTGCACCTATTGGTTCTCCTTTTCTTACTCCCCAATCTCTTTGAGTTGCTTTTGCATCTCTTGCACATGATTTTTTACCAGAAATTTGATCTAAAGCTTTTTTTGCAATTTCAATTGCATCACCAGATTTACCGACACCCATATTGAGAACAACCTTTTCAAGTCTTATTTCTTTCATAGTGGTTTGAGTTTGTTGTGCCATTTTCATCATCTCATTTGAATTATTGGTTTATCTTTTCCAATTACCATAACTAGCGATGTTGGAATCTCAATTTTTCGTTCTCCCAAGACTACAAGCACACGTTTTGGTAAAATGAATGTACCTTCTTTGATATCCTCAACTAAACCTATTTGACCTGCGTTTGCTCCCCGAGTTACAATTACTTGTGAATTTTTTTCTAATTTTATTACATCGAGAATTTTTTGTTCAGGTACCTGCATTAAACAAGAATCCCCTACATTTACAGCAGTATCAGAAATAAGTGAACGACCATCGTGAAATCCAATTTGAGTTTTTCCATTACGGATTGTTGTTTTACTTGTGACTTTAACTAATTTTTTAGATTTCTCAGCATCACTAATCTTGATTGGACTTAAAACTTGGCCTTCTTGAGGAACAAGACGATAAATGTCAGGTATTCCATCTAATTCAATAACATCCATTAATCCTAATGCATGATGTAGAGATTTTCTTTTTATTCCATCTACTGTTACTTTTCCACCATAAATAACAGATTTTGCTTCACGTAAGGTTGTAACAAGTTTTAAAGTGTCACGTAAGAGTACAGCGGTTGGAATTGCATAATTCTTTTGATGTGGGCCTGGCCTGACAGTAACCACAAATCGTTTATCTTTTCTGGTTATGCCCCAAAATGTTGGAGCCATTTGTCGTTTGAGTTTTTTACTACCAGCTATGCTTACCATGTCTAATCTTTAGTCTCCTTAGTTTTAGATTTACTTGTTTTCTTTGATTTAGCTTCTTTTGGTTTCTCTGGTTTAGCTTCTTTTGGTTTCTCTGGTTTAGCTTCTTTTGGTTTCTCTGGTTTAGCTTCTTTTGGTTTCTCTGGTTTAGCTTCTTTTTGGGTATCCTTAGGCTTTTTACCTTCTAGTTTGTTTTTACGCCAAGGATCATCAGTATTGAGAGCAGTAATCAAGATATTTGAAGATGAGATGTAAACATCTACTTTTTCTCCTTTCAGTTTTTCTTTTGTAATTCCTTCAATTGCTACACCGTTTTTTTCTGTAGAAACTTTTTTTACTTTTCCATCAATGCCTTTGTATTCGCCACGGATTATTCTAACTGTGTCATCTGCGATAATTCGCATACTTCGTTTTCCATATTTTTTCCGAAGTTCTTTTGAAAGAGAACCTGCAACCTGTTTGCTTCTTACCCCGAATGGAGCTTGATAAATTTGTTGATTTCTAATTTTTGTTGGCTTCAATTATACCACCATTGATGCAAGATTAGCTACTCTTGGCCATTTTTCAGAAGCTTCTGCTGCTACAGGACCTTTGATATCAGTACCTTTGATTTCTCCCTCAGGAGTTACAAGAACTGCCGCATTATCCTCAAAACTTACTCTAACTCCATTTAATCTACGTATTGGATATTTTTGTCTGATCACAACAGCACCATAAACTTGTTTTCTTAATTCTGCTGGACCTTTCTTAACAGTAACATTAACAAAATCCCCTACGGCTGCAGCAGGTAATCTTGAAGATCGTGTTTTTATTTTTTGAACCATGACTATCTCCAATATTTTTGCTCCTGTATTATCTGCACAATTTATTTGAGCACCAAGTGGTAAAACTCTTGTGACATATGGTCTAAACTCCTCAACGCCTTTTGTTTTTCCACGACTTCTACCCTGTGACATTATTTTTTAACCTCCACTACAACAAAAGAAACTGATTTTGACACTGGTCTACATTCAGCTGTTAAAACTAAATCACCTTCTTCAACATCGATACATGATGGTGTGTGAGCATGGATTGTGTTTTTGCTTCGAGCATATCGCTTGAACTTGCTAAAGTAAAGTGGAGATTCTTTTTGTAATACAATAGTATTTTTGGCTTTAGCACTAACTACTTTACCCTCAAATAATTTTCCTCTTACACTAAGAGATCCATGAAATGGACAGTGTTTATCAGTGCATTCCTTTTTTGGGGGAGTAACTGAAAGGCCAATGTTTTTAGTCATAGCTTTACTCCCAATCTATCATATGAGCGTCTTTCAAGTAAAGAACCATATAGTATAATTTCTTGACCATCTGCATATAATTTCAATGTATTTTGTTTTTTTGGAATCATTTTAAATCCATTTTTGGTATTAAGCATGAACATTGATTTTGTTTCGTCTACAATAGTACCTTCAAGTCCCACAATTTGAGGATTTGGAGAATTGTAAATTTCAGTTTTTAGACCTATCATTTCATGTAAAGTAATATTTTCAAATGTTATCATTTTTTTCTCAGCTCATTTAATCTAGTCATGATTCTTGCTATATCTCGTTTTAATGGTTTTATTTTTCCACTTTCTTTACGAAGTGTTCCCTTAGCTGATTCTACCTTAAGTTTGGTAAGATCCGAACGGAGTTGTTGCAATCTTTCTTTCAAGTCATTTTCATTTAGTTCTCTTACAGTCTTCATACTAATTCTGGTCATGCCTTAAACTTCTCCTCCTCCTCTTCGAGAGTTTCCAATTCTGCTATCTTCTTTGCGTCAAGTTCAATTTGTTCACTTTCTGTTCTAGCCTTTATCTCAGCTTCTGTTTCAATTTTAATTGGTTCAATTGGTTTTACTATTACTTTGAGTTCTTCTTTTGGTTTTGCCTTAGTCATTCTAAGTTTGTCTTTGAATTCAAATTCAGGGATGAGTCTTTCTTTTCGTGCAATTCTGATTCTTATTCCTATAAGACCCATAGGAGTCTGTACATGTGCAATATCCTCTGCAACAATTACATCGGCATGATGCCCTGCTCTAGGCAAAATGCCAGCAGCGTGCTTTTCAAAAGATGAACGGTCACCTCGAAGTTTACCCGAAATAGTTATCTGAACTCCCATAGCACCATTTTCCATAATTTGTTGTAAAGTCCACATTGTTGCTCTTCTAAATGCTGTTCCTTTTTCAATATGAGATGCTAATCTATTACACATTACACTTGGAGATAATTCTGGTTTTTCAATTTCAACAACTGAGATTTGAGGATTTTTTAAACCGAATTTTGTTCCGATTACTTCTGTTAACTCTCTTATTCCACTTCCTTTACGTCCAATAACAATACCAGGTCTAGTTACATGTAAGGCAATACGTGTTCCAGTAGGTGTTTTTGAAATTTCAACATCAGAAAAACCAGCGTCTTTGATTTTTTCTCTAAGATAGTCCTTGAGCAACATCATGTTGTAGTTGTCTTTAATTACATTTTTTACTGATGACATTTCTATGCCTCCTGAGCTACAAGTTCAACGTGAGTTAGAACATTATTTTTTGGAGTGGCTCTGCCCATGGCTCTTGGAATAAATCTTTTTATCAAAACGCCTTTGTGAACAGTTGCATTAATAATTTTTAGTCTGTCTAAATCCATTCCTTTGTATTCAGCATTAGATTCTAAATTGTCAAGAAGTTTGAGAAATTCAGTTGCAGATTTTTGTGGATAACGCCCTGACATTACACCGGGATCAGATTTGTGACCGACTTGTTTGTTGTATCTTCTAAATGGTACAGCACTTTTCATAGAGATTACATTTTGGAGGTAATCTCTTGCTTTTTCAAGAGAAAGTCCTTTTATTGCAACAGCTATTTCACGAGCATGTTTATGTGAAATTTGTTTTTCTCTCAAAGAAGCTCTTACATGTCTTGTTGAATCAAAATTTTGAAAAGCGTACTTGAATTTAGCCATAATTATTCACTTTAATGGAACGTAGAGACTTGACCTTGAAGCACCAACACCGGGTGCTCCATGAGAGACTCTCTTATTTGTAATAACATATTCTCCAAGATAGTGACTAATCATTTCTGGGGAAATAGTGACTGGTACGAATTCTTTTCCTGAGAAAACATGTACTTGCACTCCAACCATGTAGGGCAAAACTATCAAATCTCTTATGTGAGTTTTAATTGGATTCTTTAGTTGTCCAGTTTTTGCCAATTTTATCTCGTCAATTAATTTTCTTTTACCGTCTGTAATTCCTCGTGTAAGTGATCTACGAGCTCTTGCAGGAAATAACTTGAAGAGTTTATCCATCGGCATTTTCTCTAATTCCTTTATATCAAGTCCATTATACTCAAATTTCTTAGCTATTGTTATTCACCTTGGTTTGTAAATACAGAGAATTTTTGGACCATATTATAGCATTCCTATCTTAGTTGCTAAATCTCGTGCCTTGTCTGTTGATTCAAATTTAACAAATGCCTTTTTGCCATAAATCGTTCTTGCGGTATTGACATCAAGTACGTTTTCATTATACAAAGTTTTTACAGCTAAGGCGATTTTTGGTTTTGGGGCATCATTAGCTACAATAAAACAAATTTTTTGTTCATTTTCTACCATAGCGAATGTTTTTTCAGTAATGTATGGTTTTAAGATAATTTTTGCAGCCTCATCAATATTCATTTTAATTTCACCATTAATTCAAGATGTGGAGAGGTAATTTTTGAAATTTCATCAATTGCACTTTTAGAATAAACTGTTAATCTTATTGGAACAGCACCTGGGGCTAAATCCATTACACTAAGATTTTTTACTGAACATGCTTCAACTCCAGGAAATGAACCACATGCTTTTGAAAGATTTGTAGAATCCCTTGTTACAAATAATACACTTTTTCCAACTTTAGTACTTCTTCCTCTTAACGCGGATTTTCCACTACGTGCTTTTCTTGCTTGAAGTCTCTCAATATCTTGAGTTAAATTCAATGCTTCAAGGACTTTTTTCATTTCACTAGCCTTTGAAATCTTTTCAATGTCGTCAGAAACTATTAATGGAAATGATTCGATTTTTTCAAGAATATGCCCTCTTGATGCGATAAGTTTTTTTGAAGATGTAGCTGCTATTGCTGAACAAAGTGCTAGTTTATTTTCTTTTTTATTGAGTTTTTTATAAATAACTTTTTCAGAAATTGGGGGATGCGCTTGCCTTCCACCTCGAGTTGATGCTACGCCTCCTGCTTGGCCCTGACGACCACCGCCACCACCTCGAAGACGAGCTACTCTAGCTGCTCCGTGACCGGTAGGAGGATCATTAGAATAAGCAACTACATCCATACCTGCAGTTGGATGTCGTCCTTGTTTTTGAAATTTATGTGAGATTAGATGAACAACTGCTTTATGAATGAGATCTTTTCTAAATGGAGTTGAAAAAACATTTGGTAATTCAATTTCATTTTCTTGTGAACCATTAATTGTTAATGTTTTAACCTTCATTACAAAACAACCTCAAGAATGTTTGGTTTGAGAATTTTGGGAGGTATATTTCGAATTTGAGAACGTAGTTTTATTAAACGCCTATAGGTTCCTGGTACAGAACCTTTTACAACTACAAAATCACCATTAACAACTCCAAAATGTTTGAATCCTCCATCAGGGTTTATCTTAACTTCATTTTTTTCAGTGTTGCTCATTATCATTATTCGTTTGTTATACTCTATTCTCTGATGAAAACCTCGTTGTCCTGCTCTTGGAACTGTATACATTATACTAGCAGGAGAAATTGGACCTAATGTACCGACTGCTCTTACACTCTTTCTTGATTTGTGTTGTTTCTTTTTTACTCCCCATCTTGCAATTGGGCCTTCCCAACCTTTTCCTTTAGTAATCGCTGCTACGTCGACTCTAACACCTGTTTCAAATACTTGATCAATTTTTACTTCTTTACCAAGAATGTTTTTTACGAATTCAAATTGTTTTTTAATATCGCCACCTTTTACAGCAGCTTCAAAAACATATGGAATTTTTTGTTCAAGATTAGCATTTCTTGGAGTGGTTCCTACAATTGCATAAATCTCATGAATTCTACCAAGACGTTTTTCAACACTTTCTAAATTACTGCCTTCAGTTTTTATCTTTAACAGTTTTAAAACATTTTTTGGTAAATCTTTGGCATAAATGTCAAATGCAGCGTGTAAACCATTATGATTTTTTGTATAACCGCGAATGCCAATAACTAACAAAGGCGGAGTTACAATAACAGTAGCAAGACTAACAAGTTGCTTGCCAGCATTTGGAGTTTTTTCACGATCATCAATGCTCACAAGCTGAATACATCCTGCTTTGAAACCAGCATGAGCAAGTAATTTTGGTTCATCTGAATTTATTTTTGGCCATGTGCGAATTCTAGCTTCACTGCTTTTGGCACGTCCTCTAGGAAGATATGCAAGACTACCTCTTCGTGGCTGACTACGTTTTCGATGACCCATAGATAAACGAAAAAAGTCGTTAACCCCATTATATACCTACTAAAAATTTCAAGTTTTAATTCAAAATTTTATAAAAATAATCTCATGGATTTAACAAA
>DATBIP010000100.1:0-5983 GCA_036556885.1 Nitrosopumilaceae archaeon | reverse complement strand
GCAACATAGTAGAGAATAAAATCATCTGGATTTAGAAGATGATTTTCAATGGCTTCTTCATCATAGGTTTTACCATTCTGTCGATTAAGAACTAATCCATCATTTCCAATATCGAGCATTCTAATTGATTTTTGGAGAGATTCTTCAAACGTTCTTCCTATTGCCATAACTTCTCCTACTGATTTCATTGTTGGCCCAAGTGTACGATTAGCAAGCTCAAATTTTTCAAAATCCCAACGGGGATGTTTGCAAACAATGTAATCAAGTGAGGGTTCAAAACACGCAGTTGTTGCTTTTGTGATTCTGTTTACTAGCTCTGGTAGAGTGTATCCTAGTCCAATTTTGGCAGACATGTATGCAAGAGGATAACCAGTAGCCTTACTTGCAAGAGCTGAGGAGCGAGATAGTCGAGGATTTATTTCAATTGCAACGTAGTTGCTTGATTCAGTGTCAAGTGCAAATTGTATGTTACATTCTCCTACAATCCCAACGTGTTTTGTTGCTCGCAGTGCTGCAGATCGTAAAAGATGGTATTCATGATTATCAATTGTTTGGGATGGGGCTACTACAATATTGTCACCAGTATGAACTCTCATGGATAGAACATTTTCCATGTTACATACAATGACATTATTTCCGCTATAGTCTTGCATTACTTCATACTCAATTTGTTTCCAATTTCCAACATATTCTTCAATTAGGATTTGGCCAACCATACTTGCAGCAAGCCCTCGTCCAACAATTTCGTGAAGTTCTATCTCATTGTGTGCTACTCCACCTCCTTTGCCTCCAAGTGTATACGCTACTCTGATAATTACTGGATACCCAAGATCTTTTGCTACTTTTTTTGCCTCATCAAATGTTTTTACAGTCTTACTTTTTAGAACAGGGACATTACATTGATTCATAGAATCCTTGAATCGTTGCCTATCTTCTGTGGCCATTATTCCCTGGATTTGTGTGCCAAGAACCTTGGTTCCATATTTTTTTAGAATGCCAAGTTCTTCAAGCTTTACTCCACAGTTTAATGCAGTCTGTCCACCGTACCCTAGCATGATGCCATCAGGTCTTTCAGACTCTATGATGGATTCAACATATTGAGGATTTACTGGTAAAAGATACACCTTATCTGCAAATCTAGTATCGGTTTGAATTGTTGCAATGTTTGGATTAATGAGAATGCTTTTCAGTCCATCTTCTCGAATTGCTTTGAGGCATTGGCTTCCGGAGTAGTCAAACTGGCGGTCGTTTTAGCGACTCTCGCCGGCTTCTCCGATTTTAATTGCCCCGCTTCCCAAAACTAGAATCTTTTTTAATGAATCATTTTTTGGCAGACGTTTCCTCCTCCATTAAGGTTTTCAGCTTTTCAAAAACGAATTTACAGTCATAAGGTCCTGGTGATGCTTCAGGATGAAATTGAACTGCGATACATTTTTGTTTTTTATGTTTTATACCTTCAACTGTTTTGTCATCTGCATTTGTAAACCATAAATCAAATTCAGAATTTTTTAGAGAATCTGGATTTATGCAGTAGCCATGGTTTTGACTAGTTACATATACTTGATTATCTTCCAAATTTATACAAGGTTTGTTTTGTCCACGATGGCCATACTTTAGTTTGTAAGTATCTGCATTCCCTGCCAGACCCAAGATTTGTGCCCCAAGACAAATACCTAATGTTGGAATATTTTTTTTAATTAATAATTTTGCAGTATCTATAGTATCGGGACATTGTTGAGGATCTCCTGGGCCATTACTAATTACAACACCTTTAGGTTTGTATGATAAAATTTTTTCAATAGAAGCATTCCATGGAACTTTGATTACTTTGTATCCGATATTTCGTATATTTCGTATAATGGCATTTTTTACACCAGTATCAATTACTACAACGGTTTGTTTTTCTTTTCCAAACACTTGTTCCTCTTTTGTAGAAACTAAATCCATGAATTTTTCAGAATTATAATCAGGTGCTGAGGAGAGTTGTTTTTTTATTTCCTCCTCATCAATTTCCTTTGATGAAACTACAAGGGCGGCCATCATAACACCGTTGGAACGGAGTTTTTTTGTTAACTCTCTTGTATCGATTCCAGATATTCCTGGAACATTTTCTTTATACAGCCATTCATCGAGAGTCATTGCCATATTCCAGTGACTAGCAACCATTGAGAGATCATGGACAACTAAGCCTCGAACCTGAATTCTGTCAGATTCAAAAAATTTTGATATGCCATCAGGGTCTTTTTGAGAGGGATCAGGAACACCGTAATTTCCTATTAGAGGATATGTCAAAGTTAGAATTTGACCGCTATAGGATGGATCGGTGAGTGTTTCAGTATATCCAACCATTCCTGTATTGAAAACTAACTCACCAAAAACTCTAGAAGAATACCCAAATCCCATTCCATTAAGAACGGTACCATCAGAAAGGATCAGTTTTCCAAACTTGTTTACATGTTTGGCTTTCTTTGTGGTTATTGTGACCCTCGAAAAGTCATCTAAATTCGAAATTTAAGTTTTGTGAAGTGTGATCGCAGAAAGTATTTTCATAATTTGTAGAGACTATAATGCTCTAAACTCTTCGCTCCATTTGAAATAAGCTTGAATCATTTCCATGGAAACGCTAGGTTTTCGTTGAGTTTTTATCAATCTAAAATCTGCCATTGTCAGACTTTTTGGTTGTGGTGGGGATTTTCCTTCAAGTGGTTCCCTATACTCTGGTGAGTCAAATAATTCATGCACAACTTTGAGTTGGCCTGCTTGACAAACATCTTTGATGTCACTTGCGCTATAACCTTCAAAAAGTTTTGCAAGATCTTGTGATTTTACTCTAATGTCTTTTTTAAGAGGAGCAGTATACAAGTCAAATAAATTCTGTCTTGCTTCCAAAGAAGGAAGTGATACATAGATTCTTTTTTGGAATCTTCTCAAAAATGGCCAATCAAGACTCCAAGGCTTGTTTGTTGCTCCAATTACGTACAGTTTGATATCTTTTCCTTTGCTATTGACACCATCCATTTCAGAAAGGAATTGATTTTTAGTTCTAATTTCTCCACCGACTTCACTGTTTCTAGTTCCTAGAAGAGAATCTACTTCGTCAATAAACAAAATTACTGGTTTTCCTTCTCTCTCTGTGAGACCGTGTGCCATTTTAAATAATTTTGAAACATTTTTTTCTGCTTCTCCTAACCATTTACTCATCATTGATGCGGCGTCAACGTTTACAAAGTAACCATCTATTTCGCTTGCAGTGGCTGCTGCGAGAATTGTTTTTCCACATCCTGGTGGACCGTATAGGAGTATTCCTCTAGGCCACCCTAATGGGAATAAATCTGGTCTTTTTGTTGGATATACGATTGATTCTCGTAAAGCACTTTTTGCATCTTCAAGACCGACAACTTCCTTCCAGCCAATGTTTGGTTTTTCTTTCATTATAAGATCTTCAAATTCATTATTGTCCTGCTCTTCTTGATGTCGTTTCATAGAGTCTTTGCGTTCTTCTGGAGTTGCATTTGGATCAACTACAGGCTCTACACCATGAGTAGTCTGTAATGCTTTGATTCTTCTTTGATAGGAGCCCATTCTTTCAGTGTAAATTTTATTAAGTTTGTTAGTTGGATAAAGCTGCATTAATTTTACTAGCGAGTCTATTGCTTTTTGATAATTCGTAATAGCCATACCACGAGCCCCCTGCGAATCGCATTTTATTGCCTCAGAAGCATACCTGCTTGCGCTATTCTCTAATTCCTGCGGTGCCAGACTCATTTCGTTATCAGACTTCAGTTTAGATTTGATTAGGTATTCTTAGGTGTAAACGGCTGTAGTAGATTTTGTTAAATAATTTGTACTAGTTTTAGGTTGTATGGCTATATTTTTCCCATTTTCCTCATCATTGGAAGGAATTAAGGAATAATTCTCGCTAACGTCGCCTTGAATGGTTTTAATTTTAGAAATTGTGATTTCTGCAGATACAACTAACTCTCTGATTTGATCATTTAGTATGTCCATTGACTCAGTAGAATTGTTAATCATATCAACAAAGTCCTTCAATAGCAAGTAAATCTCCTTATTGTTCTCGTATTTTGATAAAATATACTCTGCAACACTTGTTAACTGGTTCAAGTCTTGTAATTGCTCAAATGAAAGCTTTTCAATTTTGTGTTCTTGTGTTTTATCAGATATGGAGAGTTTTTTCTCCACCATAAAGGAAAACGCTCTTACCTTTTTTAGGTCATTTGTAATATTTCTAGGATTTATTGAAATCATACTATACAATATTTTGTACCTCAAATCTTCATTAGCAAGCTACTTGTTTATTTTGAGCCTACAATCAAATTTGCTTAATCAAAAAAAGGATGCTTCAAGCAGCTCTTCGACATTAACGAGGCACAGTGTACCTTAAAAATTCGTTTTTGCTGGAGGCATTCGAATTGAGCTGACTTGGTAGGTCATCCTTATCTCTTAAAATATAATTTTTCTATTTGAGCAACATGTCACAGGGTAGTTTTTAACCACAGTAACACCAATGCGAAGATACAGTTTTGAACATTTTTGAGCAATTGTATAAAGGAATTTAGCTCTTTGTCTTACCTAACCATGATTCATAGTAAACTATGGTAAAAGAGCAGAGTATCACTGTTAGTCTTGAAGAGTTTGGCTTGAGTAGTTATGAAGCTCGTGCCTATGTTACTATGATTACAAAGGGAACAATTTCTGCAAGTGAACTAGCATATTATGCTGATCTTCCCCGAACCAAGGTTTATCCTGTCTTGTTAAAACTGGAAAAAAAGAAGCTTGCAATAATTTCAAAAAGTAAACCGATAATGTGCACAGCAATTGCCCCACAAGACGCATTTGATGAGATAATTCATGAACAAATAGACAAAGTCAATGCCATGAATGCACTGGTTACTAATCTCAAAAAAGTCAGCGAGGATACAAAAAAGTTACAGGGTTCTGAAGAGAAAAGATACTTTCATCTTAATGCAAATAATGTTGTAAATCAGCTTCGCCAAATGATTAATGGTGCAAAGAGCTCAATTCACATTATAGCAGATCCTTTGGGACTAAACCTTCTTGTAGAATGCAAAGAGCAGCTTTTAGGAGTATTAAGACGAGAGTTGGATGTTAAAATCATCACCTTACCTTCACAGATTGGGTCTGAGACTTTCCGCATAATACCAGATGGAGCAAAAATAAGAATTGCAGATATCAATCAGAATTGTTTTATTTTTGATAAAACCGAATTGCTAATAATTGATAATGAAAATGGGAAAGGTGCATTATTTTCTTCAACTGAGGTATTAGGAAATAATCAATCAATTTCATTTATGAATACTTGGGATCATGCATTAAAAACTGAAAGTATTGCAGACATGACTAAAAGTGATGCTCAAGAAGTTTTTCGTATGATAAATTTAATTGAACAAAATGGACTTGGTCATGTTCTTAGTTCTGCTTTAGTTTCAAAAAATAATGAAATAGATTTGATTAATCTTCTTGAAAAAAATAAAATAAATATTAAATCAAAAAGCCTTGATGACATGATCGAACTCATAGACTCTGCATTACAAATTACTTGCTCAGGTCATGCAAATTTTGATGCAAATAGCAAAAACATTACAATAGAATCAAAATTGAACAGTGGTCATTCACTACCTTGGGTATCAGTTCTTGATGGATATTTACAAAAACAAGGACACAAAACAAGAATGATTCTAGATAATCATTCCCAAAAAGGCGAAAAAATACACATTAAGATTCAGACCAAATAGATAAAAACAAAAACTAGACTTGTATGATACTAGTCTATGATTGATGAAAAACTTGACTCCCTTAACATCGTTTTACCCAAACCACCAAAACCTGCTGGAGCCTACATTCCTGTTGTAATAGCAGACCAAACCGTCTATGTATCTGGACAAATTCCAATTGAGGATGGAAAAGTTGTATACAAAGGCAAGGTTCCTACTGAGCAATCATT
>DATBIP010000099.1:0-4112 GCA_036556885.1 Nitrosopumilaceae archaeon | reverse complement strand
TCAGAATCATGCATGCCAAATGGTGAATCTAGCCCTCAAATAAAGATTAATTCAATTCCAGATGATCCAAATAAATAATACAAAATGATCCATCATCCTATCAATGTTAAAATTTCAAGGCAAGGTTGCTCTAATTACCGGAAGCGGAACTGGTATTGGACAGGCAATAGCAAAAAAATTTGCCGAAAATGGAAGCAGTGTTATAATTCTCGGTAGAAGAAAAGAGCCACTTGAAGACACTAAGAAAATCCTCGAAGAAATAATTTCAAACGTAAATAGTAAGGCATTTGTAAAAATTTTTCCAGGCGTTGATGTTAGCGATGAGGAAGGCATATCAGAGATGTTTGATTCTCTTAAAAAATCAAACATCGAAGTTGACGTTGTCGTAAATAATGCAGGAGTGTCTGGGCCTGTAACATGTTTTGCAAATGATGATATGGATGAATTCAAAAGTACAATAGGAATCCATCTTACTGGTACATTTTGGACATCAGTTCAAGCACTCAAGGTAATGAAAAAAGGAGCCAAAATTATTACAATTTCAACGTTTTTTGCAGAAGAGCGACCATTGGAGCAAAGGCCGTACAGGTTTAGAGATCCATATACAGCATCACAAGGAGCTAAAAATAGACTCGCAGAAGCAATGTCATGGGAGCTAGTAGACAAAGGAATAATCTCAATTGCAACAAACCCAGGTCCTGTTCACTCTGATAGAATTTACAAGACGGTTTATCCAAAAGCAGCTTCAGAATTTTTACGAGTCAGTGGATTTGAAGACCTTACTCCTGTTGAAGTCGAATCAGTGAACAAAGAAATTGTTCCTCTTTTAGGTGAAGAGGAATCAATAGTCAAAGAAGGGATTCTAAAGGCTGCTCAAAACTTGGCAAAGTCTAAAGGAGGAGACCAAAAGAAACTAGCTGTTACTTTATCAAATCTTTTAGCAAAAATTAAGGATGTTGCAGAAAAGATTCAGCTAAATACATCTAAGATGATTGCAGATGAACAATTCTTATCTCAAGCCCAGGTTGCTGAAACTGTTCTAACTCTAGCAGATGATCAGATTGCTAAAATTCTCAATGGCAAAGTTATCCCAGGAGACAGAGTATTTTATCCAGTTAGACCTCACATTGCAGGGGCAACTCCTCAGGTTTCCCAGCGTAATTTTAAAGGCAAATCAGTTGTTTTTACAATTGATGCAACAGACAAGACTGATTCAGATAGAGTAGAATATCTTGCACAGTATGTTGAAAAAAATGGTGGAAAGGCTGTTTGTATTATATCAGAAGGCACTCCAAAAGCATTACAGGATTCTATTAGTAAGAAATTTCACTCTCATGTATCAAATCTAAAGGATCCAAAAGAGATTCAGAGATGGCTTGAAGCTGCATCAAAGAACATGGGAGAGGTTATAGCTGTGGTTCACGTTACTGGAAAGGTTCCCGAATTTTCAAAGCTAATCGAGCTATCAAGAAAACAGTGGGACGATTTGGTTGATAAATTCATCAACACTCCTGCAACTGTTATACAAAGATCGTTAGAACATTTTGTTCCAGGTGGAGGAAAGGACCCAAGGTTGTACAAGGATAAAAGTGGAGTAATTATGACTATAGGACCTGACTTGCCAGCAGGAAAAAAGATTTCAGGATTAGACAGGGCGAAAGTAGAGGTCTTTCGTGGAGCACTGAGGCCATTTACAACAACGGTTAATCAAGAATTAAGTGATGTTCTAAAGTCCAAAGTCAGATCATTTTTGGTATTGCCAGGAACAGTTGATGGTGGAACCCCTGAAAATGAAAGAATCTCTCAGGCCTTGAACTTTTTCACATCTGAAAATGCTCCAGCGTCTGGAGAAGTAATTTTCTGTGTGGATGAAGTAAGATAGAATGAAAAAATTTTCAGAGCTAAATGTAGGAGAGCAGTTTCATTCAACGTGCAGTATTTCAGAAAAAGAACTAGAAGAGTATCTAAATTTTTCACGAGTAAAAAATGTTCTACTAGACGAGCCTGCAAAAAAAAACAAACTAGTATCTGGCAGAGCAATACTATCAAGAATGGAAGGGGAGTTTACAAGATTAAGTCAAATTTATGGAAATGCTTTGATCTTTATTGGCACAGATGGCGACCCAGAATGGAATAATCGAAACACTAGATTTCTCAAGCCCCTTTTCACTGATGAGGTCTTGAAAATAAAATTTACAATTTCTGCAAAAGATGACATTGATGAGGAGTATGGTAAAATTGCAGTTGACTATGAGGGAACAAAACAAAACGGGGATACTGTAGTAGTGTCAAAAAGAAATTTATACAGAATCAAAAAGGAACCTCCAAGGAATCAATAAAAAGCTTCACTGCAGTTGCAATCATTACTATAGAGATGAGAATTTTCAAGCCGCCTTCTTTTATGTCAAGGGAAAGTCTTGCCCCAACTAGTCCTCCAACAAATGCACCAGATGCCAATAAAAGTGCGTCATAAAAGTCAGGATGTCCCAATACAGTATGGGTTATCAAGGCTGATGCAGATGCAAATAATAAAATGAATTGAGATGTAGGGGCAGCGTTCTTCATTGCTAAACCCATCGCAATTACCATCAATGGAACAAAAATCATTCCTCCTCCAACTCCAAACAATCCAGAGATTATTCCTGCCAAAAAGCTGGCGCCTATTGCAAGAAGCATTACCTGTTTTGAGAGATTATGGCTTTTTGGTTCAATTTTTCTTTTTGAGAAAATGTAGATACTAGCTGAAATCAAAACCAATCCGAATAATATTTTGAATACTGAAGGTGTAATGTCTGATGAGATGTATGCACCGAGGATAGTTCCAGGGACGGATAGTAAACCAAGTTTTAGCCCAAGGGAATATTCTATTCTCTTTTGCTTTGCATATGAAATAGACGATGCTACTGAATTGCTAAAAACTGCAAATATACTGTTACTTGAGGCTAGTACTGGCGGGTACCCAAAAAAGGTCAACACTGGCACAATGATAATTCCTCCTCCCAGGCCAATTATAGAACCTAACAGACCAGCTACAAAACCTAGCGGAATTAACCAAAGTTCTTCTAACATTTTAGACTGAACTAGGAAATGATACTCTATGCTTAGTTTGTTTTGATCATAAATGACGACAATTTCGTTAAATCGATTTCAATCTAGGAATTCATTTAGAGAGTATTAATTTCCATAGATACCCTTCTTGATTAGTAGTCAATTCCATCTGTAGATTGTATCCCTCAAGGTTAAGATTTGATTTACTTGTAGGTTTTGTATCACTTGTATGAAATTCTCTTTGTTTATCAATCCAGCTTCCTATGGTTTCAATTTGTCCAGGTTTTATTTCCTCCCAACAATTGCATATCAAATCCTCAATTACAACTCCAAAAACCGATTTTATGTCATCAATGTCCTTCATGAAAGGATTGGTTTGAACCAATGCAAGTACCATCTTTGGCATTTGCTGAGAGCCTACCATATGGATATTTCCCAAAAATTCTCCGTCTGAATTTCGAAGTTCTGTAGAGGTACAATAGTCTACTTGTGATTGTTTATTCTCATCTTCAAAAAAGGTACAAAATTCTGCAATATCTTCTGTTTTTTCTAATTTTACAGGAGAAGACATTGATACTCCATGAGAAAATAATCTTTCTTTTAATTTCAAATTAGCATCAGTATATGTAAAGTCTAATTCCGGAAATGATTCTTGGATTGGTGATACATCAGTAGATATGCCAAAACTAATGCTGACTATAATCGCAACAACTGCTATAGCTATTCCAATGTATAGAAAATTCTTTTTTTGCACTTTACAGATTTTTTATTTAACTAAGATAAGCCTTTGCAAAACCTATATAGAAATAATTTCTAATTTTGACTCTGTACTGATATTAAATTTGTCAACAAACCCAGCAGTGACTTCTAAAACATATTGTGCGTCTTTACTTCCACCTTTGTAAGAGGGACAGGTGGCAGTTTCTAAAGCTCCCTTACATGGGGGAACGTTTTTTTCGATATGCACTACATTCCCATTGCCATCTATCCAAAGGATGTCTAATGCAAATTGCATGTTAAGCATCCAGATTGAATGTTTGTTAGGTTCATCCCAGACAAATAAC